>JBIIVI010000175.1:0-7959 GCA_044339555.1 Cyclobacteriaceae bacterium
AGCTCCGAACTGGTAGCTGCCAGCACTATTGGCCTTTCAAGTCTCTACGGTTGGCCAGTAAGTACCACGCAAGTACTTTCTTCGGGTATTGCCGGAAGTATGGTCGCGAACAAAGGCGTCAAGAATCTCCAAATCGAAACCGTGCGCAACATCATGCTGGCGTGGTTCCTTACGTTGCCGGTGGTGATGATCTTGTCCGGCACATTGTTCTTGTTGTTCCGTTCGATTTTCTAGGGCGCGGATGCTGCTGATACGCATAGTGTTGTTTTAGTCTTCCTGGTATTCTACGGCCATTCTTCGAATGCGGTCTATAAGCGATTCGGACGTGAACTTTTCGCGCATCATGTCATCTACCAGAATAGGAAAAGCAAATGGCGTTGGCTTAGAGGGTTCTTTGATAATGATTTTTTGTTTAGCGATCCGATCGAGGGCGGCACGCATGCGTTCTTCCTCCAGCTGAAAATCCATTACTTCTTCATAGGCTTGTTGCAGCAACAGATTCCCAGCCTCATGCTCGTGAAACACCCGGAAGAACAATTGAGACGATGCCTGCAAGTGCCGGTCTTTAATCGGTTGACCCGGGTACCCTTTGAAAATCAACCCGGCAATGGCGGCGATGTCTCGAAACTTGCGCTTGGCCATTTCGGTGGAGTTGATGCTGGCCTGGATGTCCATCAACAGATTGTCGGACGAGAGTACATCGGTTTCAAGTGCTTCGTAAATCGGAATTTCCTGATCACTCAATAACTCAAATCCGTAATCATTCATGGCGAACGAGCAGGTGATGGGTTTGATCCGGGCCAAACGATGGGCTAACAACGCGGCCAGTCCCTCGTGTACGGCACGCCCTTCGAACGGATACATGAACACGTGGTAGCCAAAGGAAGTCTGTAGGTATTCGATCAAAAACTCATCGCGCGTTGGCAGGTGCGAGCGGTGGCGCTGCAACTCCAGCAACGGCTTGATGAACTTCATTTCCGGATCCACCTCGGCATGCCGTGCACTTTCATCGATTTTCAGGCGGATCATTTCGCTGAGGCGCGATGAAAGCGGCATGCGCCCACCTTGCCAGGACGGTACAGCTCCGGATTTTTTCTTCGACTTGCGCACCTGCGCTTCCATTCCGACCATGCGCACCAACTCCAGGGCCTGGCCGGCAAACCAAAATACATCGCCTGGATGAAGCCGCGAAATGAAGTATTCTTCAATAAATCCCAACTGCTTGCCACTCACAAATCGGATGGAGATCATCGTATCGCTTACAATCGTACCCACTGAAAGGCGATGGCGCAATGCCATACGTCTGTCGGTAATCCGGTAAAGACCATCCAATACCTCCACTTTGCGGTACTCGTCATAAGCAGCGAGGGAAGCGCCACCGGTGGTGATGAAATGCAGCACCCAATGCCACTCTTCGTTGGTGATCGATTCAAAACTGAATGTGCCCCGCACTTCGGCCAGGGTTTCTTCGGAGCGAAATCCAGCCCCCACCGCCAGTGTGAGTAGATATTGAATCAATACATCGAAGGAGCGCATGTAGGGCACCCGGTCTTCCACAATCCCGCGTTGCATGGCCTCGCGTAGAGCGGCAGCCTCGGCCAATTCCAACGAATTGGTAGGCAGAAAAAAAATCTTGCTTACGGCACCGGGTTGGTGGCCGCTGCGGCCGGCTCTTTGCAAAAAACGGGCTACACCTTTCGGGCTCCCAACCTGCACAATGGTTTCCACTGGTCGGAAGTCTACGCCCAAATCAAGACTAGATGTGCAAACTACTGCCTTCAGTTTGCCTTCGTGTAGCTGATCTTCCACCCAACCCCGCATGTTCTGGCTCATCGAACCATGATGCATGGCCATCACACCGCTTAGTTGTGGCGCACGTGCCAGCATTTTTTGGTACCAGATCTCCGCAAAGGATCGCGTGTTAGTAAAGATAAGTGTGGACGTACTTTGTTCGATGATGGGTAGTACCTTGTCGATCAATTGAATACCGATGTGACCTGCCCACGGCATCCGTTCCAATTCATCCGGCAACAGCGAATGGATTTCCACTTCTTTGTGGATCTGCGCCCGAACAACAGAATGTTGCTTTTTGTGATAATCACCACCCAATAAGATCTGAACCGCCTGCTCGAGGTTTCCGATGGTGGCAGAAATGCCCCACACCCGTAGGCCCGGAGTTAGGCTCTTTAATCGCGATAACGCCAATTCCATCTGCACGCCCCGCTTGGAACCCACCAACTCGTGCCACTCATCCACCACTATCGCACGCAGGTTTTTGAAAAATTCCGGACCGTTCTTCTGCGCCAACAACAGGTGCAGACTTTCCGGAGTCGTAATCAGCAATTGCGGAGGTTTTTCTTTCTGTTGTGTACGTTTCGCCACGCTGGTGTCGCCCGTGCGCACACCTATCTTCCAGGCCGAATCAAGACCAGCCACAGCCCGTTGGGCAGCCAGATCTATCTCTTTGGCCAACGCCCGAATAGGTGTGATCCAAATGGCATACAATCCAGAAGGCTTGAGGCTATGACCATCTTCCAGAATCGGGAGCAGCAGCGAGTAGGTTTTACCGCTGCCGGTGGGCGCATTTACAAGCCCGCTTTTTCCTTCGCGATAGGCTTGCCAGGTTTCTTTTTGAAAAATAAACGGCCGCCAGCCCTGCGATGAAAACCACGATTCCGCCCGATTTGAGGATTTATTCAATTGAATTCAGTAGAACTGCCTAAGATTGAAGTAAAACTATTAAACATAAAAGAGCCGAACCGTGTTAAGCCTTAAACTAACCAACAGAAGCGATGGGAAAGTATTCGATTAAAGAGCTGGAGCGCCTGAGTGGCATTAAAGCACATACGATTCGGATTTGGGAAAAGCGACATAAGTTAATCGATCCCGCTCGAACTGACACCAACATACGTTTCTATTCGGATGAAGATTTAAAGAAACTGATCAACGTGTCGTTGTTGAACAACCACGGAGTGAAGATCTCCAAAATCGCCAACCTGAACTACGAAGACATTCGCAAGAAGGTAGCCGAGCTTACCGAAACCAAATCAGAGCTCGATATCTTCATTGATCAAATGGTGATCGCGATGATCGACCTGGACGAAGAGCAGTTTGAAGCATTGCTGGCCAAGCTAAACTCGAAGTTTGGCTTCGAAAAAACCATCACCAACATCATCTACCCGTTTTTGGAAAAAATCGGAGTGTTGTGGCAAACCGGTAACATCAATCCCGCACAAGAACATTTCATTTCGCACCTGATCCGCCAGAAGATGATTGTGGCAATCGATGGGGTGCCCATGGCCCCCAAAACCGCACCTCGCGTGGTGTTGTATTTGCCAGAAGGCGAGTTGCACGAGATCGGGTTGCTCTTCTTTCACTACATCACGAAAAAAGAAGGTTTCCGCACCTATTACTTGGGTCAAACCGTGCCTTACAATGACTTGAAAGAAGTATTTGCCATTCACCGCCCGAGGGTCTTGATTACTTCCTTAACTTCCGTACCGGCTCCACAGGCGATGCAATCATATATCAACAGTTTGTCAGTAGATTTTCCGCATACAGAGATTCTAGCCTCCGGAGCAGCCATCCGAAAGATTGCAATCAAGATCCCATCCAACTTCCATGTGTTCGATAACGCATTGAATCTCAAAGAGATGCTGAAGAATTTGAAGTAAGTTTAATTGTTTAAACTTTTTGTATAAAAATTAGACAAAAAACTTGCGCGGCCGATTAGGATACCTACATTTGTTCAACATCTGGATAAAAACGTTGAACAATATGAAACCCCTCGATTTAAGCCACCAAATTGCAACGTTGAGACCTACGTTGCGCTCGTTTACACGGAGATTTACCACCGATCGCGAAGAATCTCAAGATCTCGTTCAGGACACTATACTCAAAGCTCTTACCTACCGCGATAAGTTTCGTGAAGACACGAACCTTAAAGGATGGCTCTTCACCATCATGCGCAACACCTACATCAATAACTATCGCAAAGCCCAACGTGCGAAGACCTCGCACGATGATACGAAGGAGTTGTACTACCTAAACGTAGAGGACACCCACACCTTTAACCGCCCTGAAGGCAGCGTGGAGTTTAAAGAAGTTTGGAAAAACGTGAACGACATTAAAGACGAGTTACTCGTACCTTTCAAAATGCACACCACGGGTTATAAGTATCACGAAATTGCTGAGCACTTAAACATCCCGATTGGCACAGTAAAGAATCGCATTTTCCACGCACGAAAAGAAATCCAAAAGAAGCTTCAGGGGTACGAATAGTGTACCTTTGCAACTGATTTCGGCTGGATGAAAAAAGTTGCTGTAATTGGATCCGGCTTTTCCGGATTGGCAGCTGCCACCACCTTGGCAGACAAGAATTGTAAGGTTACCGTTTTCGAAAAAAATTCCTCACCCGGAGGGCGGGCGCGGAAGTTTGAAGAGAACGGCTTTCTTTTTGATATGGGCCCCAGTTGGTACTGGATGCCCGATGTGTTTGAGCGTTACTTTAATCGGTTTGGTAAATCCACCCGCGACTATTACCAGCTAGAACGCCTCAATCCCTCGTACCGGATTTACTTTGGTGAAAAAGATAGTTGGGATGTGCCAGCAGGCGAAACAGCTTTACAAGCTTTTTTTGAGCAGATAGAGCCTGGCAGTGGTGCGCGACTTAAAAAATTTCTGGAAGAAGGAAAATATAAATACGAAGTAGGAATTAACGACCTTGTTTACAAACCGGGCTTGTCTTTGTCCGAACTGTTGGATTGGAATTTGATAACCGGCGCATTGCGCCTTCACGTTTTTCAGTCGATCAGCGCCTACGTTCGCAAATACTTTCGCAATCCGAAACTCATTCAACTGCTGGAGTTTCCGGTGCTGTTTCTCGGTGCTGCTCCGGCCAAAACACCTGCGCTGTACAGTTTAATGAACTATGCTGACATGGCGCTGGGCACGTGGTACCCGAAGGGCGGCATGCACGAAATTGTAAAAGCGATGGTTCAGCTGGCCGAAGAAAAAGGCGTTGAGTTTCGCTACAACAGTCCGGTAGAACACTTGCCCGTGACCAATGGTCGCATCGAGAAAATCCAAATGGGCGGCCAAGAACTGGCTTTTGATGCGGTAGTGGCTGCGGCCGATTATCATCATGTGGAACAACACCTGCTACCCCAACCGTTTCGGCGTTACACGGAAGCGTACTGGCAAAGTCGGGTGATGGCTCCGTCCAGTCTTATCTTCTATCTGGGTGTAGATAAACCGGTGAAGGGCTTGCTACACCACAACCTCTTCTTCGATCAAGACTTTACCCGCCACGCCCACGAGATTTACGAAGCCCCGGCTTGGCCCGAGAAACCATTGTTTTATGTGTGCTGTACCTCGAAATCAGATCCCACGGTTGCTCCTGCCGGCCAGGAGAACATTTTTATACTAATTCCAGTGGCACCCGGCTTGAAAGACGAAGAAAGTGTGCGAGAGCTTTACTACCAACGTGTGATGGATCGCCTTGAAAAACTAACAGGTGATTCTATTCGCAATCATGTGGTGTACAAGCGCAGCTATGCGCACAACGATTTCATCAGCGACTACCACGCCTTTAAAGGCAATGCCTACGGTTTGGCTAACACCATTCTTCAAACAGCCAACCTAAAGCCTGGAATCTTAAACAAAAAGGTAAAGAACCTGTTTTATACAGGTCAGTTAACCGTTCCCGGCCCTGGTGTCCCACCATCGCTCATTTCCGGACAAGTTGTGGGCGAGCACGTGTGGAAGCAACTATCAGTGGAGCCGGTTCGCTGATAATTGCTTAACTTACCTCGCATGACCCAAAAGAAACTCTTCGACAAAGTTTCCATTCGAACCAGCCGGTTAACCACCCACAGCTATAGTACTTCTTTTTCGTTGGGCATTCGTTGTTTGGAATCTGATATGCGCGATCCTATCTACGCCATTTACGGCTTTGTGCGTTTTGCAGATGAGATTGTTGATACGTTTCATGAGTTCAACAAGCGCGAACTGTTAGATCGTTTTGTTCGCGATACCTACCTGGCGATCGAAGAAAAAATCAGTCTCAACCCGATCCTGAACAGCTTCCAAAAAACCGTCAACGAGTTCAGCATCGAGCGCCCGTTAATTGACCAGTTTTTCAAGTCAATGGAAATGGACTTAACGCAAGTTCATTACGATCAGCACGGGTATCAGGAGTATATCCTTGGCTCGGCCGAGGTAGTGGGCCTCATGTGCCTGCGGGTTTTTTGCAAAGGCGATGAGCTACAATATCAACACCTGAAGCCCTTTGCCATGAAGCTGGGGGCTGCGTTTCAGAAAATTAATTTCTTGCGCGATCTAAATGCCGATTTCCAAGGCATGGGCCGAACCTATTTTCCGGGCCTATCTCTGGAGGACTTCAACGATCACAACAAAAAATTGATCGAGGCGGATATCGAAGGCGACTTCAACATGGGCTACGAAGGTATCAAGCAATTACCTCGTTCTGCGCGGTTCGGAGTGTATATCGCTTACTTGTACTACCGGGCACTGTTCAACAAAATTCGCAATACGGATCCGGACCATGTCATGAAAAGCCGCATCCGGATTCGTAACCGACACAAACTTTCCATTCTTGCCTACTCGTTTGTAAAACACCGATTGAACCTGATTTGATGGAGCATGTGGTGCTGGTAGACGAACAGGACCAACCCCTGGGCACCATGGAAAAGATGGAAGCCCACGAGAAGGGTATTCTGCACCGTGCCTTTTCAGTCTTGTTATTCAATTCCAGAGGCGAACTGCTTCTACAAAAACGTGCGTTGTCGAAATACCACAGTGGTGGGTTGTGGACGAACACGTGCTGTAGCCATCCCCTGCCGGGCGAGTCGATTACGCAGGCGGCACAACGAAAGCTACTTCAGGAAATGGGTATTGCGGCCGAACCGAAGATTGCATTCTCGTTCATCTACCAGGCTACATTCGATAACGGCCTGCACGAACACGAATTAGACTACGTTCTATTCGGGCTATTTGAAGGCGAGCCGCAACTCAATCCGGAAGAAGCAGATGCCTGGAAATGGATGCGTATTGATGCATTGGTGGCGGATATTGAACAATTCCCTCAACAATACACGGCCTGGTTTAAGATTCTATTGCAACAGCCCGCGTTCCACAAGGTGATTCTTCGTAGCGTGGCTTGAACAACTGCAGCGCCCGGTTGTTTTTTAAGTATGTTTTCTTTTCTACAATCCGACCCCATCAAAAAGATGGAAACCCAACGGAAAAAACTGTTGGAAGAAGCCATGCATGTGCAACGTTCGGGCGACCTGAAGCTGTATGCGGTAAAAATGGAAGCGATCGATAAACTCGAGAAGGAAATTGAAACGCTTCGCGCCAAAAAATCCTGATCGCTACATCGATTCGCAAACCACGGTGTTCTGGTTCCGGCGCGATCTACGGCTGGACGACAACGTTGGCCTTTATCGTGCGCTGAAGGATTCCCGCAACGTGCTCCCGGTGTTTATTTTTGACACCGAAATTCTGGATCTGCTGGACGACAAGCGAGATGCCCGAGTCGAGTTTATCCTCCACTCCCTGACGCTATTGCATGAACAACTTCGCCAGCACGAATCAGACATCTTTGTTTGGCACGGAAATCCCGTTGTTTTTTTTAAGCAGATAACGCCTAAAGCAGTTTTTGCAAATGAGGATTATGAGCCCTATGCCCGTACACGCGATGCCGCAGTTGGCACTCTCCTCCAAGCGAAAGGCATCCCGTTTCAAACCTTCAAAGACCAAGTCATCTTTGCGAAGAGCGAAGTGGTAAAAGATGATGGCAAACCCTACACCGTCTTCACACCTTATAGCCGCAAGTGGAAGAGTTTACTGAATTCAGAAAACCTTCAGTCGTGTGACAGTCTTCTGCTCGCACATCAATTCAAAAAAACAGAAGCCCTGTCAGTGCCCACTCTGCAC
>JBIIVI010000176.1:0-7943 GCA_044339555.1 Cyclobacteriaceae bacterium
CCTCAGCATTGCCCGCTTCCGCTTCATCCGGTAATCAAATGTAAAGCGATTTCAGGACTAACTAAAAAGTGTAAATTTGAATCAGGACTTCTAACCAAAAAGTGTAAACTTTTTTCAGGACGAGTCATACTTTTTGCGACTATCGGACTTGGACTAATTAACTTCACAAACTACTTTGACAATGAAAAAACGCTATTGCAAATTTTGACTCTTTATTTTTTTGGTTATGCAATAGTATGGGCGTTGATAATCACTATTTCAAAACAGTTTCCAAAAAACTATTTTAAACTTGGACAATGGATTTTGCTATTGCTCATAAGTGGACTTGTTTACTTCGGAACAAATTAATGAGGTTATCCCCTGTTGGCTCTGTTAGTCGGAATTTGTAACCCTGTTGGTCGGGATTTTCTTAATTGCAAATCCCGACCAACCTAGCCCAGCCTTGTATCCGTTGAGATGTGATAGCGTAGGCAGCTACTCTATCACCGCTTCCACTTCATCCATTTTATTTTCTGTGTAGGCACCCGATGTAGCGAACAGAATTTTCCCGTCCTTATCCAACACAAAAAAATACGGGATGTCGCGCTTCTCGAAATCGAGGGCTTCTTTGTACGGCTTTAACTCGCCCTTGTAAAAGAGGATGTACGGCAGCAGTTGGGGGTCGGTATTTTTCAGGGCCTTGCGTTTAGCTGTGCCGGTAGCGGCCGCATTTACACCGGTGAACATTGGAATGAAATACACATTTACATCGTAGCCAAAACCCGACATCAACCCGGTTGACTTCTGAATAAATTTTTCGAACACGGGCCGGAACCAGCTGTTCAACTCGTCTTCCGATTTTTTGGAGTAGGCCAGCCCCAGCAGCGTAAACTTGCCCTGCACATCGGTCGGCAGATTTACTTTTTTGTCTTCCACCGTCTCCGCCTCCATGGCCGGGAATATATTGCCAATGACCTGCGCCTCCGCGAAAGCGAAAACCGAAACCGCTATCCCTACAAAAATTGCTCTCATCGTTCTAAAGTACGAAATCCTTTTTCTGATCAACGGCTGCTCACCGGTTTGTATTGCCTTCTACCGAAGTTGTGTGGAGCCACGCTGGGCGGTGTACGACCGGTCAAGCCGTTCGCCCGCATCGATGGTGCGCAGCGTGTTTACCATAAAGTAGTCCGCGCGAACTTGCGCAGGTGTAAACGTGATCAGCAGGTAACCGTGGTCGCGGGCATTCAGGTATTTGATGTGGGGATTGGTTTTCAGCAAGGCCGCTTCCATCATCCGCACGGTGTCCGGGTCGGTGCGCTCATCGCTGTTGCCAGACGATACACTGGTGGTTCCGAACTCGAGTGCAAACGCTCCGCGCGAAGTCTTTGGGTCGTAGGTCTTTGCTACATCCGCAGCGGCTTCAATGGCCCAGGCCGAGTGGGTATCGCCCGCCAGAAAAACGACATCACTGATCTGGTTATCGACAATAGAGTTCCGAATCTTCTGTTTTTCTTTCGGATAGCCGTCCCACGCATCGAGGTTCTTCGGCATGCTGGGGTACACGGCTCCCAGCATCACATCCGAGAAGATTACCTGATTGCCGATGATCTTCCAGGCAGCCGGCATTTTTAGTTGTTGCTCCAGCCATTGCAACTGCTCCGCTCCGAGCATGGTTTGCTGATCGCTGAGGTAGGCGGAGTCTTGCTCGCTCTCGGGTTGTTTGGTGCGGCCTTCCAGGCGCTCGTCCAGCATCAGGAGATTGGCAAGTTGCCCATAGGCAAAAGACCGGTAGAGCTTGCCGCCCTCGCGAATCGGCAACCATTCGTAGTAGGCCTGGCGAGCCGCAGCCTTTCGTAGCGCATAGTCGCCTTCACCTTCCTGGTGATTCTGCGCTCCGGTAACATAACTGTTATTGGCAATTTCGTGGTCGTCCCACACCGCAATGAGCGGATGGCGCGCGGTCATGTTACGCAGGCCCTGGTCGAGGCGGTATTGCGAATAGCGTGTGCGGTAGTCGCTCAGCGAAATGATTTCTTTTGCCGGCAGGTGCTTTCGCCCAATGGTGGTATCGCCATAGCGGCCGGGCTCGTATTCGTAGATGTAGTCGCCCAGGTGCAGAACTGCATCCACGTCTTTCTCAGCAATGCGGTCGTAGGCGTTGAAGTAGCCAAACTCCCAGTTGCTGCAACTCACTACTGCCAGCTTGAGGCTGTCGGGCGAAGTGGTGGGCAACGTGCGGGTGCGCCCGATGGGCGAGTAGATATCGAAGGCCGAAAACCGGTAGTAGTAAACCGTGCCGGGCTGAAGTTGCTCTACATCCACCTTCACCGTGTAATCTGATTTAGGTGTGGTGGCGACAATATCCGTTTGCACCAGTTTCTGAAACGTAGGTTCAATTGATAGCTCCCACTTCACCAGCACGGATACGGCCGAGTCGGGCGGAGTAACGCGCGTCCAGATCACGACACGATCGGTTAGTGGATCGCCAGAGGCCACCCCGTGGTAGAACGGCTTGAGGCTCGCTTCATACAAAGGCGTGACGGGCTCGATAAATGGAGCCTTTTCTTTTTTCGAACAACCGGCCATCACTGCGATGGCAAAAACACTGGCAATAAGCAGACGCATAAAGAGATTTTCTATCCACGAAAGTAAGCAGCGGAACAGCCCCCGCGGTCACGGGAATGTTAAGTTTTTCTAGGTGTGCAATGCGGCATTACTGGCTATCCTGCTTCCACCGCGCCTCCAATACCCGGTATTCGGTGGCGCGCTGCGGCTCAAGCTCGGCCAGGCGGGCGTAAATGTCGGCACGTGTGCTATCCAGGTTGAGCGCCTCCTTGTAGAACGGAATGGCACGCGTGGTTTGGTTGCGGTCATCGTACAACCAGCCCAGTGCATGGCACAAAAATCCATCGCGCGCACCGAGGTCGTACGCTTTTTGATACCACTCCAGCGCTTGGGCATATTGCTGGCGGTCGTAATAGTTGTTGCCCAACACTTGCAGTGTACCTGTGTTGCTGGCATCAATTTCCAGCGACTGCCGCAGTACAGGAATAGACTCCTCGTAGCGCTGCTGCCGATAAAACACCAGGCCTTTGTTGTACAGCGCCGTGCTGTTGCGCGAGTCGATGCGCAGCACCCGCTCGTAATAGGCCAGTGCGGAATCGTACTCCTGCATTTCGAAGTGAAAGTTGCCCGCGTTGGTTAACGCATCGATGTTGTTGGGATCGGTTTGCAGGGTGGCAAGTGCGGCCTCCTTTTCGTTCGGGGGAAGTTCAGTCTGTTCGTCATCCGATGGGATAAACAAAAACACCGCCACCGCCAGAAAGATCAATCCAAAAAAACCGAATAAGCCAATCGCCAACCAGCGGAGTACATTCGGGCTCGGGGCAGCAGGTGTAGCGGGTTCAGAGGGTTTCGAAGCAGTGGCTCCCCGCGGTTGACTCGGGCGGGCTTTCGCTGGTGTGGGCTCCTCCGGCTTGCGTGCATTGCGTTCTTCTTGTTCTCGCTGGTAGCGATAGTCGCGCTCTGTTTTCGGCAGCGAGCGATAGTACAAAAAACTGACTACGGCCAGCGACCCGATCAGCGCCCACATAAAAAATGGGTGTACCGACCAGAACACTGCCAACAGCACCGCCAGCACAACTAGTAGTGTGCCGTACAACTGGCTGCGCCCTACCCGTACCGGTTCGTTCGATTGCATCTTATAAATGAGTTAACAAAAACTCCGTCATGAGTGTGTACAAATGGAAATTCACTTTCCCGCCCCGGAAGCCGTGAGCTTGATCCGGATAGAAGTGCGACCGGAATTGCTTGCCGGCGTTGATTAGCGCTTCCTCCAAAGCGACTGAGTTTTGAAAGTGCACATTGTCATCGCCCGTGCCGTGAATCAACAAAAAGTTTCCCTCCAGTTTATTGGCATACGTGGTGGGCGAGTTCTCGTCATAACCCGCTGCGTTTTCTTGTGGGCGTTGCAGGAAGCGCTCGGTATAGATGTTATCGTAGTAACGCCAGTTCGTTACAGGTGCACCGGCAATGCCCACCTTGTAGACACCGGCCCCTTTGGTCATCGCCAATGAGGTGGTGTAGCCACCGAAGCTCCAACCCCAGATGGCCAAACGACTCTCATCGATATAATCCAGGCTGCCCAGAAACTTTCCACCCGCCAGCAAGTCTTCCAACTCCAACTTGCCCAGTTGCTTGTACGTTTGCTTGGTGAACTGCTCGCCCCGGTAGCCCGTGCCGCGCGTATCGATCACCGCTACCACCACGCCTTTTTGGGTGAGCATTTGGTGCCAGTTGTTGGTGCCCCAACTGTTGGCCACGCTTGGTGCGCGTGGGCCACTGTACTGGTGCACCAGGGCCGGGTACTTTTTCGAACCATCAAAGTTCCTGGGCTTCAGCAGGTAGCCGTCCAGTTTCGTAACGCCATCAGCACTCGTATACTGGAAAAATTCTTTTGTGGCAAACCCGTATTCCTGCACGATCTTCTGATAGGCTTCATTGGTCTCAAGTGTTTTCACCAACACATTTCCTTTGGTGCGGTACAAGTGCACCTGCAAGGGTTGCGTGGCGCTGCTGTGGTAGTCGATATAAAACTGAAAGTCGTTGCTCATGTTAATGCTGTGCGTGCCGGCTTCCGCCAACAAGCGGCTTTTCTTTTTGCCATCAAACGAGACCGAATAGAACGCGCGATCCAGGTAGTTGCCTTCGGTAGAGAGGTAGTAAAGCAGTTGTGCTTTTTCGTCCACGGCCACAAGCGAGGTCGCCTCCCAGGTGCCGGACGTAATGGCCCGTTCGCCACTGCCGTCTATGTTCATCAAGTAATAATGCTTGTAGCCACTTTTCTCGCTGGCGAATAAGATCTGTTTGCCGTTGGCCAGGTATTCCAGATCGTCTGTGTAGTCGATGTCGTAGTAAGCAGCATTTGTTTCGGTGTAGATCACTTGCGAGGTGCCGCGCGCGGCGTAGGTGTGCAGAATCTCCAACTTGTTTTGCAGGCGGTTCATTCTGCGGATCGAGAGCACTTCTGGATTCTGCGTCCACTTCACACGCGGAATGTAGATGTCTTTTTCAGGGCCAATATCTGCTTTCACCTTGGCGCGGCTGGCCACCTCATACAGCCAGATTTCCACCACAGAATTGTTTTCGCCCGCCTTCGGGTATTTGTAGCGGTAGTCTTCCGGATAGAGTTGGCCCTTGTTCCATTTTTGCATGTTGTACTCCTTCACGTTGCTCTCATCAAACCGATAGTAGGCAAGTCGCTTGCTGTCGGGGCTCCAGTAAAACGCCTGCGCAAAGCTTAGTTCCTCTTCGTACACCCAGTCCGTACTTCCGTTGATGATCTGGTTACGTTCGCCATCGGTGGTAACAGCTGTTTCTATGCCCGTGGCTACCTCCACCCAAAACAAATTATTGTTGCGCACAAAGGCCACCTTTGTACCATCGGGTGAAAATGTAGCGTACGACTGCCGCCCACCGGTGCTCACCGGCTTGAGCGACTTTGTGGCCACTTCATAGATGAAATAGTTTGCCCGGGACGATCTACGGTAAATGCTTTCGAAATCCGTGGCCAGCAACATCCGTTTCTGATCATTGCTATACGCATAGTCCTGGATGACAATGCCGGGATTCAGGCTGTTGCCGTCCACCAGCGTTTCCACGGGCTGCCCGGTGGCCAGGTTGTATTTGATGATCTTGTTATCGGCAATGCTCGTGTAAAATTTGCCATCCGTAGTCCAGTTAATGCCGCGCACGGATTTCGAAGCAAAGGTATTGCGGGTAGTAAAGTCTTCGATCGTAATGGTTTTCTGAGCGAACGCCGGAGCGACTGCCACCAGCAGAAAGAGTAAGAAACGCATGTGGTAATGTGGGTTTAGACGAAACGAAAGTACAAGAAAAGGTGCAGAGCTGCCACGCCAGTTCCCGGGGAATGAAAACTTGTATTAGGATTTTTTTGGGCGTGCCCACGCGAAGCGCGTGGTCGGGCTGTTCGTTGCAACTCCGCGCCTGCGCACCCACCTACCCGTGGCGGGGTTTCCACTACCATCCCTCACGCAGATCTCGCGTAACTTTGGCAGCTTGGTAGCCGTTCAGAACATAAAAAACATGAACCCATGAGTGTAGCCTTCGAAGAATCACCTGTTAACATCCGCATCAAACTCCTTGCGCTGTGGACGGCTGTTACATTTTTCTATATCTATGGCGACTATTTTGAACTCTACATTCCCGGGAAAACGGCCGGGTTGATCAGTGGCGATAATGTGTTGAATACGCCCACCACTCTTTTTGCCGCATCGCTTCTTCTCGCCCTACCACCGCTTGTTATCATCATCACCGCATTGGCAAAGGCAACCACTGCGCGTGCCGTTAGCATCAGCATGGGCGTGTTGTTCACCGCTGTGACGGTACTGGTTGGGGCTACTTCTTTCGCTCCCGAACGCGCAGCGTATTTGTTTTATGCAGTGGCCGAAAGCATCATTACCATTTTCATTGTGTGGCAGGCGTGGAAGTGGCCGGGAAAATCGCAGAAGTAAGGTAGGCTTACATTCAACGCAGCACCACCGTCTTGCCCGACTTCGCACTTTTGATGGCTGCATCTAAAATCTCCATCACGATCAAGTTGTTCTCTAGTGAACTTAGATCATGGGACTCCAATGTGAACTGACCACGCACCACGGCAGCCAAAAGCGCAAACGGATCGTTGCGTGGTGACGGAAGTTCTTCAGACAAATGCACCTTTTCGTCAAACTGATCGTATCCTTTGGCATAGCGCACCCGAAGTTGATTCCGGTTATCGGCAAAGATGGCTCCGGTGAGTCCGTAGATTTCCATGTCTTTGCGACCGATGGGCCAGTTCCACGATGCTTCAATAATACCCTGTGATTTTTCGTACGTCAGCACGATGGTTGCTTCGTCATCTACTTTGGGATTGTTTTCCGGTTGCAATTGTGAGGTGACGGCCGTCACAGTCTTCGGGCGCTGACCGCTGTGGAGCCACGTCAATACGTTGGCGCCATAGCAGCCAAAATCAATAATGGCCCCGCCACCATTTTGTACGGGGTCAGTAAGCCAACTTAAAAATTCCTCATTGACGCCAATTTTCTTGGGACCGCGATGGCCATCGCGCACCACTACTTTGCGGATGTCGCCAATCTCGCCCCGCTTCACCAGGTCGTACGCCAACTCGGTGGTGGGGTACCAGGTCGTTTCGTAGTTCGTCAGCAAGTGAATCTTGTATTTTTTGGCCAACGCGTCCATCTTCTTCGCGTGGGCGAGGCTTACGGCCAACGGCTTTTCCACCATCACATGAATGCCCAAGGGCGCGCATTTCTCCACTACTGCAAGGTGTTCATAGATGGTTCCGAACGCAGTTACGGCTTCGGGCTTCGTCTTGGCAATCATCTCATCTAGCGAGGCATACACCAGATCCGTGGAAAACTTGTGCTGCGTTGCATATCGCTGGGCGAGTTCACGATTGGGCTCCACAATGCCAACAATGGTAATGTCACCTTTGTCCGGCCGACCCAAAATTCCATGCACGTGCGTATGCGTGAGGCCAACTACACCAACCCGTAGCGGGGCAGTCTGTGCGCTACTGGCGAGGGCTGAGAATTGGAGCAGCAGGAGGGCGAGTTTGATTCGCATGGGGTAAAGGTAAGAAGTTAGCGTTACAGTGCCGGTTGGTGAAGAAAACCAACCGGGGCGGGGGGGTGTCGTGATAACACCTGACAGGGCAAAATAAATCTTATTTCGTGTAGTTAATGCGCAACTATTACCTTGCTAACATGAACCAATTGACGATTAGATCTAAACTGAACATAGTACATACCCGACACAAGGTTCTTAACAGATACACTACGATTACTTCGCTGAGGAAGATTGCCCGAATGGATAAGCTGGCCATTTGAATTGATCAGGTAAAACTGTAAATCGGGCAGCTCGGTATAAAGAAAAAGTTCATCGTT
>JBIIVI010000003.1:0-37062 GCA_044339555.1 Cyclobacteriaceae bacterium
GTCTAAACGAGAAGACGCGGTACGGTTATACGAGGTGAAAAACCCGCTGGATGCAGATACTCTTCGTGCCACTTTTCAACTCGAACTTCCCTTTCACAATATGAACGGTGGCGATATCTCGCCGGATGGACGCGAAATTCTTTTACGCGACTATGAGGCCGTTTACTATTGGGCGCGACCCGCGGGAACCACCGTGGCCGAAGCACTTCGCGGAAGGGCAAAAGCACTCCGTTATCAACGCGAAGCCCAGGGCGAAGCCATTGCGTTTAAGCTGGATGGTAGTGGCTACTACACCTTGAGCGAAAGCCCTGAGCAGAACTGGGCACACGTTCGATTTTACAAGCGCAACTGAAAGCGCAACCAAAACTGCAACTTTTACCCGAGCCGTTTCGTTACCCAAGCGGCAACTAACAACACCGCTCGGGCATTCCTGAACAAAACGTATCCGGGGCTCTCAAAGGCGAAACAAATCCGCTGCGAAAGAACAAAAGCCCCAAATGTTGTTTGGTGCCTGCATGTATGACGTGGAACACCATTTATATTTCCGGCCGACCCGGTTTTGAAAAAGAGCTACAACGCAAGTTGGATCGCGCGGATTTACCCATCATGAGCGGTTCTTCCGGGCTGCCCGCAGGCACCCGTTTGTATTGGATAGACGATCAACTGCCGTTGCGCCAACTCAAGTTGGCCATTGGTGCAGAGTTGATCTGGAAATATCGCCTTCGTTTTTCCCCTTTGATCGAAGAACACGTAGAACACGAAACACCATTTACCGATTGGGAAAGAAAAATGATCGGGAAGATGGAGGCAAAATCAAATCAACTCCCGCTTCAGCCCATTTTGTAAATCTTCTTACCGGGGCGGCACGTAGCCGGTAGTCAAGTCGCGAACAATGTCGTGCAGCGGCCGGATGCTGTGCACGTGTTCAATGGCTGGGCCAGCGCACCACACGGTTTTGTAGGTGGCGCCAAACGCAGCTTTCTCCACGGCTTTCATGCCGCGAAAGGCCAGCAACATCTTGGCGTATTTCTTCAGCGTTTTGTTGTTGTTTAAAATCCACTCCAGCCAGTTGGCTTTCGTGCCCAACTGTTGTACATAGGGAGTGTTGATGACGGTGAGCGCAGAGCCCGAAAGCTTGGTGGTGCGCACAATATCTTTTTCGCCATAGTCGATCATGGCTTGCTTGTACTCAGGCGAGATGTCGGCTTCTTCGCACGCGATGAAGATGGTGCCCACCGAGGCACCGGCTGCGCCCCAAGCCATCACTTCAGTGAGTTGCTGGCCCGTTGCGATGCCGCCCGCGGAAATAACAGGCAGGCCACAATGCTCGGTAAGCATGGTAATCAACTCGCGCGGCGCAATGTTGCCCGCATGGCCGCCCGCGCGCGAGTTCACGGCAATCACCGCATCGGCACCCAGGCGCTCTACTTTTTTGGCGTATGCCAGATCCACCACATCGCAAAACACTTTTATGCCCAGCGGCTTGCATTGATCGATCACTTCTTGCGGGCTACCCAACGAAGTAATGATGTAGTCGACCTTCAGCTCAAGGAGTGTTTTAAGCTGCGCCTTGTATTTGGGATTGGATTTATTCACAATCAGGTTTACCCCAAAGGGCTTGTTGGAGGCCGCCTTGATGTCGTGGATGGCTGCCCGCAGTTCTGCATCGGTGCGATAATTCAACGCAGGGAACGCAGCGGTAACGCCACTGGCCAACGCAGCCTTAATCATTTTGGTGTTCGAGATCAGGAACATGGGCGCAACAATGACGGGATAGTCAATGCCGAGCATTTGGTCGAGCGTACGAGTGGGCATTGACAAAGAAACACAAATTACCCGGCTTGCAAATAGACCGGTGCGGCAATTTGCGCTCTTCGTTGATTGTTCTACTGATCCTTCAAGGAGTTAACCGGATTGGTCGTGGCTGCCCGTAGTGAATGATAACTGACCGTACCAAAAGCTACCGCGACACCGGCTAAAGCAGCGTATAAGAAAACAATCCAGGTAAAACCAACGTGGTAAGCAAAGCTGTTCAGCCATTGCGTCATCGCATACCACGCAACAGGGGCTGCGATGAGCAAGCCAATCAGCACAAGCCGTAAGAAATCCTTCGACATCATCACTACAATGTTGGAAACAGACGCCCCCAGCACCTTGCGAACGGCCACTGACTTCCGGGTTTGTTCCATGGTAAATGAAGCTAATCCAAAGAGGCCGAGGCAGGATACAAAAATGGCCAGGCCCGAGAAGATCCCGAACAATTGCCCCAGGCGTTTTTCCTGATCAAAGAGTTTATCGAAAGTTTCATCCAGGAATTGGTGTTCAAACTCGTAGGCGGGAAGCGTGGCTTTCCAAACTTTTTCTATGTCAGTCACAGTCGCTTTTAAGTCATTGGATTTGATCCGAATACTCATGAACTGTCCTTCATACAACGGTTCGAGGTGCATAGCGAGCGGGTCGATTTGATCGTGTAAGTGTTTGAAATGGAAATCTTCAATCACACCAATGACTTTGCCCGGGTCCGCGCCACGCTCGCCAAAACTCATCAGCTTACCGATGGCTTCTTCGGGCTTCCAACCAAACAAAGCGCACGCAGTTTCGTTGATCACGAACTCTTTTCCGTACTGCTTAGAGTCGGGATGGAAATAGGTGCCTACTTTCATCTTCATACCCAAGGTTTCCAATAAATCAGCATCACCACTGAAGAAGTACATGTTTTGAGGCTGGTTGTCTTTGGCACCCTCGTACCAAAAGTTTGTCGTGCGCACCATTTTACCGGGCACTTCCAGCGTGCGGGTGACGGATTGTACGCCTGCTAGTTTGAGCATTTCGTTTTTGAGGGTTAGGTCGCCCACGCTGTCCTGCGGCAATTTCACCACCAGCACTTGCTCACGGTTAAAGCCCATGTTTTTGTTGATCATGAAGTCCAACTGCGCATAAATGATGTACGTGCCCACCATGATCACAAAGGCGATGGCAAACTGAAACACCACGAGGCCTTTGCGTAGCAGTTGCCCTTTCAGGTTGCTCACGAAATTGCGTTTCAGCACCACCGTAGGTTGGAAATTCGAAAGGAAGAAGGCGGGATACGTGCCGGCCAACACGCCCAAAAAAAAAGGAAGGCCTTTGAAAAATAAAAATTAGGGGATTACGATTTTCTTGCGCAGGCCGGTGGCGGCATTGATTACCACTATGTAAATCCCACTTGGTACCGCATTTATCTCTACTGTGGTTTTCAAGTTACCTCCTGTGTCAGATCGGTAGGTGGCTTGGTGCACAATTGCCCCTTGCATGTTAACAATAGACACAGGCACTTCGGCATTGCTCGATAGCCGACTCATTTCTAGTGTAAACTTGTTGTCGGTAATTGGATTGGGATAAACCTTAAATGTGAAAATCGGACTATCATTTTCAATTACTCTTACATCTGAATAGGAGAATCTTCCATCAAAGTCTGTTTGCTTAAGTCGGTAATAGGAAATTCCTGTATAAGGAAGTCCATCGGTGGTTTTATAATCGATGCGCTCATGGCTATTGCCGGCCCCTTTAATCTCAACTACATCTTCCCAGTCTTCAGCATCCTGCGAGCGCTGAATGGTAAAAAAATCATTATTCAATTCGGAGGCTGTCGCCCACTGCAGTTTAACCCCTGCTTGTTGAACAGTCGCGTTGAAGTAAATCAATTCGATAGGCAAAGGAATAGAGGCATTGGTATTTCCTAAAGTAAACCGATCACCGGACACAAAATCAATTCCTGAAAAAACAACTGTGTTGCTTATAAATGATCCGACTATCGGTGTTACATCATTGTCTGCAAAACCATCTGCATCCCGATCAATTAATAGGCGAAGGTTCGACCCTAATGGACTGGCCAAGCTGGATAAATCAAAAGATATTGAGATGGTACCTACATCCGCAGATTCACCCACGCGCCATATTCGTACCAAGCGTTCTTGTATGACAGCACCATCTACGCCTGAAGAGGTTCCCGTCAGCGCTCCATTGTCATGGGCCCACATTAAGAACTCGCTATTCGCCAAACCATTTGGATTCCACATTCTTACAATGCCCGTTCCTTTGGCATCAATATGCCTTGAACCATCGGATGCCTGACCAATACCAGCAGCTTCATGATCAAACGTGAGTGCGGCATCATCAAAAGTGTATACATTGTTTGCAGCAAGTGTGTAATTATATTTAGCCGACAAGTAGTTATTTACTATTATTTGCTGTGCTGTGTTCAGGACTGAATTAAACATGATTATCTCCCCTATCAGTCCATTGAAAAAGAAAGCGGGGGTCGTTTCATTTTGGCCGGCCCCCACACGCACGGGACGAGCAGCGTTGGATGTCATCGTATGTGTATTTTGGGAGGCTAGTGAATTATTGATGTATAATTTTTTTCCATTGGCTGCGACCTGATACTCCATCGATTGAGTTGCCCAGGCTGCTGTGGTATTCGTATTGTTTGTTGTAATGTCAAAACTTGCTGTACCATTTCCGGTCCAAAATTCCCAATTGTTTGATGTTGCAATTGCATTGAGAATAAATCCTCTGGTATTGCCTCCCACTATATCGCGATTTGAAATTACCGCTTTCACGGCACCACTGCCAGTAACCCGATTGGTCGAGAAAATTGTAAAATTAGCCGGAGTGAGTGATGCATTGAATGCACTCGTCTCGAAATAATGAGAAGTACCATTAAAATTGAAAGCAGGATAGATTGAGTTAACTACGTTGGTGTTAAAGATGGCACCATTACCCGCTGTAAAGTTGTTCCCTCTACCCGATAAATCATTCCAAGTGGTTATGGTCGCCAAGTTTGTTCCTGTAACTCTATTGGCATCAAGCCACAATACCAAAGAAGTAGTCCCGTTCGTTCCACCTACACCTCCCGGACCAGAATTTCCTATTGATGAAGGGCCTGTTCCAACAACCGCTGGGAAGCAAGTAACACCGCCCCCTGGGCAGACCACGGTGAAGGTAGAACATATCTGAGCTACAGTTGCTCCATTGGCATAGGTTAGCACACTCCCGCCCCCATTAACCAAGGTGGTTGAACCGGTGCCACATAATGTTGCGTTTGTAAAACTGATAATTAAATCATCGTTGGAAATTGAAGTCGTGTTAATGATAGTACTGCTATTACCCGCCAGAACAATATCATCGGCAGCGCTTAATGTAGAGCCTGCATCAGCTTCTAAAAAACCAAGATTAACATAGCTAGAGGATAAATTAAAAGCTCCTCCAGAAACAATTTTCGTATAGCCTTCTGTCATCATCTCAATACCTGTGACAGTCAGCGTTCCGTTAATTAATATATCTCCGGTCTGATAAAACATGGTAAGGTTGGATGCTGCGAATGGCCCTACATTCGTTCTGCTTAGGTTATCCGGTGATAAGCCACAAAGTCCGTTATCAGTTACACTGTTGATTGTGATGTTATGACCCGTTCTGATTACTACGTTGTCTGACCTCCTGGGATAAACGCCTACTCCTACCGCCCCGGTAGAACCATCCGAACTAAGTGACCATGAAGTATTGGCTTCCCATGCCCCTGTTGCAAAAGAGTAATAAGTTCTTGGCGAAGCATTTTGATCTTCAAACGTGACTAACTGATAAGGGGCATTGGCCGTGGAGCTAGTACCTACTGCCCTGGTAATTGCAAGATTTGTTAAACTGGTAAGCTCGAAGTTAAACCAGACATGCCCAAGGTTGTCATCTGTTGCATGGTTTGTACTCCCCTGCCGACCTTGAGACCCAGGACCAAATAATCCTGTTGAGGCTGCTGCAGTGACAGCAACATTTTGTGTAACCGATCCTGAAGCAAAAGCCTGTGTCCCGCGCACCACGGTTGTCAAATCGGTAAACTCAACCACGTAGGTGACAAAGTTCATTGCAGCGGTAGTTCCACCTCCTCGGGTGTACGTTACCGTGGTTGAATTAGTAAGTTCAGTCCTCGGTAGATCCCGAGCAACAACACCAGCACCTATTGTATGATTGCTTAATACCATAGCTTTTGATAATGTGGTTATAGCTGGAACTATTGTTGTAGTAGTAGAAGCCGTGGCTGCCGGTAGATTGGTAGAAAATTTCTTCACCACTGCATCCTGATATTGGATAACCTGCCAATAAATAATTGAATTAGCGGCACCATTTGTTGCGGATAATCTCAAATTGGTAGTTGAAGTCAGGTCTGCTGTAAAGCTATCACCAGACCCGAAACCTGAACCAGAATTAGTCATAGTGGCTATCACAAATGTTTTGGTAAGGTCAACCGCTGTAATGGCAACATTGATTGGGGTAGCAGTAAGGTTGGTAGTTCCTCTTTGTACCGTTACGTTGCCCTCAAATTCAAATACCTGCCACTTAATTGTATTCTCTGTGCCTGTGCCAAATCGTGAAAAAGTCAGGGTTGTGGCATTTGTCATTCTTCCGCCAACGAGGAAATCTCCAGGATCAGGATCATCTGTGCTTACTGAAAAAACCAAAAAAGATTGGGTCATACAAACTGCGGGGATGGTTACTGCTACCGAAGCAGCCCCAGCGGCAATCGTAGCCGTTCCAGTTTGCTTTCTGAAAAGCTCGGCTGCAAATACAGAAGTATTTCCTATTGTTATAACTACACCTAAGGAGAAGGCTATTAAAAAGGTCTTTATTGGTGACATAAAATCGAATTTTTCGGAGCACACATAAGACGTACCTATAAATATATCAAGTATGCCGAAAGATCGCAACCCCATTAATGATTACTTTCTACTATAATTTGGTGCCTCCCTGGTAATCGTAACATCATGCCGATGGCTCTCATGCACTCCAGCAGCGGTGATCTTTACAAATTTTGCTGATTTTAGTTTGTCGAGATTCTTTGCGCCACAATAACCCATGCCAGCTTTTAGGCCACCCACTCACTGACACAATACTTCAGCCACTGAGCCTTTAAATGGAACGCGCCCTGAAATGCCTTCGGGCACTAGCTTTTTGATGTCATCTTCAGCATCCTGAAAATAGCGGTCTTTCGATCCATCGTCCATGGCTTCCATCGAGCCCATGCCGCGATAGGATTTGAATTTTCTTCCTTCGTAGATGATCATCTCACCCGGGGCTTCTTCGGTGCCAGCAGGTAACGACCCGATCATAACGCTATCGGCACCAGCGGCCAGCGCTTTTATGCTCCAACCCTGAGGAGAGCCGGGCCGCATGGGTTCAAAATTGTTGGAAGAAACCATCACTTCCGGATGTACGTGCGAGTTGGCGGGCAACGGTTGAAAGACGCCGGTGATCTTATGGCAAAGTGAATCGCGTGACAAGCGCGTCATTATCTTTATGAAATGGAACGGCAGCTCCGCAAAATCATTCATATCGATATGGATGCGTTTTACGCGTCTGTGGAGCAGCGCGATTTTCCGCAATACCGAGGCAAGCCCATTGCTGTTGGCGGCTCCCCGCAAGGGCGTGGCGGTGTTGTTGCTACCTGTAGCTATGAAGCACGCAAGTTTGGGGTGCGCTCGGCCATGTCCTCCAAAGTGGCGGCCCGGCTGTGCAAAGAGTTGATCTTCGTCTACCCGAGGTTCGAAGTATACAAGCAGGTATCACAACAAATTCGAGACATTTTTTTTCGCTACACCGATTTGGTGGAACCACTTTCGCTGGATGAGGCCTACCTGGATGTTACCACCGATCATCTGGGCATTGGCTCTGCCTTGGAAATTGCACGCCAAATTAAGCGAGCGATTCGCGAAGAGCTACAACTTACTGCCTCGGCCGGGGTGTCCGTAAACAAGTTTGCGGCAAAAGTTGCCTCCGATCTGCACAAACCCAATGGCTTTACCTTCATCGGCCCGTCGCGCCTTGCCGCGTTCATCGAACAACTGCCGGTAGAGAAATTCTATGGGGTAGGCAAGGTTACCGCAGCCCGGATGAAACACATGGGGCTGCACACCGGGGCCGATCTAAAACGACTGACGGAAGCTGAGCTGGTAAACCACTTCGGCAAGCCGGGCAAATTTTATTACCACATTGTGCGTGGCCAGGACGACCGCCCCGTACGCACCGAGCGCGAAGCGAAATCAGTAGGCGCGGAGGACACTTTTCCGTTTGATCTTACCGAGCGCCACCAGATGCACGAAGAACTCGAGAAGCTTGCGGCCACTGTGCAGAACCGCCTGGCGCGCCACCAACTCAAGGGCCGAACGATTACGCTCAAAGTAAAGTACCACGATTTCCGCCAGATCACCCGCAGCCATTCGTTGGCAGACGGAACCAACGATTTAGAGTTGATCGAATCCACAGCAAAAAAGTTACTCGACAGCACTTTCTCCATGGGGCAGCAGGTACGGCTGCTGGGCATTTCCGTATCCAATTTTCACGAACCACGTGTGCTTACCATCATTACCCATGCGGATGAGCACCAGCTAAAACTTTTTTAAGGCGGGGTGGCTACGCGCTGCGGCAACCTGCCGGTTAACAGTGTGCCAACCGGATACGTCTTTTCGAAACGGCACTCCAAATAAATCACCGTACCTTGCACACGAAAAAGGCATCTAACTACTTTTAAAAACACGAGAAATTTGAGCGGACGTTTTTCACAAATCACACGAGGGGGTAAGCTGATTTACCGAATCGATTATCGCGATTGCTCGGTGAAAGAAATGATCGCGCTGTTGCACGAGCTGGACGAGCGGGTATCGGAACATGACGGTCCGTTTTCTGCGCTGTCGCTGTTTAATCACTCGAGTTTTGCTACGGGTGAGTATATGCGCGAGGCGGAGCGGGTTACCGCCAAACATCTTCCACGGTTGCAGAATTTGGCCATTGCGGGCGAACTATCGATCGCCAAACAGCTGATCCTTCAGGGCTTCAACCTCAATTTCCAGCGGAATTTTCGAACCTTCGAGAGTGAGGAGGCGGCGCTTGGTTTTCTGGAGCGCCAGTAAGTTTTTGGCAAACGTGTTTTGTTTGGCGTTACCGGAAAGGCGAAAAATTACCACCTTTCGTCTTTCAGAAAAAAGTTATGCAAACGATTTTAGGAGCTAACGGGGTGATCGGTCGGGAACTGTCGAAACGACTGCCCACGTACACCCAGCACATTCGTCAGGTGAGCCGAAATCCGCGCCGGGTAAACACCACCGATGAATTATTCGTAGCGAATTTATTGAACGAAGATGAAACCGCGCGCGCCGTAGCTGGAAGCGAAGTTACCTATCTGGTAGCCGGCCTTCCGTACGATACGAAAGTTTGGCAACGCGATTGGCCGGTGGTCATGCGCAACGTAATCAACGCCTGCAAAAAGCACCAATCAAAGCTGGTTTTTTTTGATAACGTGTATGCGTACGGAGCCGTGGCCGCACCCATGACGGAGCGCACACTATTTAACCCCACCAGCAAAAAGGGCGAGGTGCGGGCCAAGATGGCAACCATGCTATTAGATGAAATGAAAGCCGGCAACCTGCAGGCGCTGATTTTGCGGGCTGCGGATTTTTACGGACCCGGTGCTGAACTGAGTTTAACCCACCAATCGGTTACCCTGAAACTCAAAGCGAAAAAGTCTGCACAATGGATCGGTAACCCCAGGTGCGTGCATACCTTTACCTACACTCCCGATGCCGGTGCTACCACCGCGCTGCTGGGCAATACGCCCAGCGCCTACCAACAAACCTGGCATGCGCTTACCAGCAAGGAGGCGCTTACAGGCGAACAGTACGTGCGCATGGCGTGCGAACTCGCCGGGCAGCCCTACAAACTTCAGGCAATTCAGGGGCTGGGGGTGAATTTGTTGAGTCTTTTCATTCCTGTGCTGCGCGAGTTTAAAGAGATGATGTATCAGTTCGATCGCGACTATTTTTTCGATAGCAGCAAGTTTGAAAATGCGTTCCACCAAACGGCCACGACTTACCGGGAGGGCATTGCGGCCACGTTGAAGTAGTTTATATTTGGCCACCGATGAACCGCATTTTTCTTTTTCTACTGGTAATTAGTGGGGCCTGTACCGGCTCGCTCACCAAAGAGCAGCGCGAAAACATTCGCGAGAACATGAAAAACGGGGCGATTCAAAAAGTGAATGAAGCCCAGATTCTGGACGCGGCCTACGCGCTGGGCCGGGAAGTGGCGGGTGATTACCTGGCCGACGTTTCCGCAAAGGCAACACTTGAAAACAAACATCAAGTGGTTATTCGCGAGTTGCTGCCCGATCAGCCCGGCTTATCCGAAAAAGAACAGGGTGTGCTTGCCGCGTATGTGGCTGGTGCAGCCGAAAACAAAATGGGTGATAATGTGCAAAAGCTGGGCACCGACACGATTGTTTACACCCAACCCATCACGCGCGAACGACCCGATGGCTCCCTGGAGTTTATTAAAGCCATTGGCATTCGTATGCCGGTAAAGCAACTTGTATTGTCGATTCCGGAGGAGTAATGCCCGCGTGGAAAATCTGGATTGATACCGGCGGCACCTTTACGGATTGCATCGCCCACGATCCGGGCGGCCAGTTATATCGCCTGAAGGTACTCAGTTCCGGCGTACTGCGCGGGGCGGTGACCCATTGCACCACGCATGAAATTTTTACCGACATCCGCTGGCCCCAACAGGCCGACATCTATCGGAATTATACCGCTCGCATCGGTACCGGTTCACGTGCCTTTAAAATCGAATCCGTAAATACCGCCTCGGGGGCAATTCGTGTAGCCGGAACCGTTCCAAAGTTAACTGCCGGCACATGGGTGGATGTAACCACCGGGGAAGAAGTGCCCGTATTTGCAGCCCGGTTACTTACGCAAACGCCTTTTCCGCATCCACTTCCGCCCATCGAACTAAAGCTGGGCACCACCCGCGGCACCAACGCACTGCTGGAACGCAAAGGTGCCTGCACCGCGCTGCTCGTAACGAAGGGCTTTCGCGATCTGCTCGTTATCGGCAATCAGCAGCGCCCGGATTTGTTTGCCCTCAATATTGTAAAAGAAGCACCGGTGTACACCTTGGCGCTGGAAGTGAATGAGCGCATAGACGCACAGGGTAACGTAATCACCACGCTGAACGAATCTGAACTCGAAAAACATCTGGCTGTACTTAAAAAGCAAAAGATTGAGTCGGTGGCGGTGGCCTTCATGAACAGCTTCCGGAATGCAGCCCATGAAGAACGCGTAGCGGAACGATTGCACGAGCGTGGCTTTCAGTTTGTATCTGTGTCCAGCCGGTTGTCGCAACAAATTAAGTTTCTGGATCGTGCGGAAACAGCCGTAGCCAACGCGTACCTCGCGCCCATCATGCAAACGTACGTGGGGCGCATTCAGGCGGCATTGGTGGGGAGCACGTTTAAGGTGATGACCAGCGCGGGCACGCTGTTACCCGCGCAGCGCTTTTATCCGAAAGACAGCTTGTTAAGTGGACCTGCGGGCGGTGTGGTGGGCGCGGTAACCGCAGCACGGCAAGCGGGCGTAACGCAGTTAATTGGGTTTGATATGGGCGGCACCAGTACAGATGTGTGTTTGTACCACGGCCAGTACGACTACCGGTTTGAATCGAAGGTGGGCCCGGTGCGCATTCAATCGCCTGCGCTGGCCATCGAGACGATTGCGGCCGGTGGCGGTTCGATTTGTGATTTCGATGGTCACCGCCTTACCGTTGGGCCGCACAGTGCGGGCGCGTCGCCCGGGCCCGCCTGTTATGGTGCCGGTGGCCCGCTTACCATTACCGATGTAAACCTGTTGCTGGGACGGATTAATCCGGATGCCATGGCGGTGCCGTTGCAGAAAGCCGCAGCTGTGCATGCGCTGAATCGGGTAATCGAAAAAATCTACACCCACACCGGGCAGCGCCCGAATCGAAAAAAAATTCTGCTGGCGCTGGTGCAGATTGCCAATGAAAAAATGGCTGCCGCTGTGCGCAAAGTATCTACACAAAAGGGCGAAAATCCCGCGCAGCACACCTTACTCTGCTTTGGTGGTGCCGGCGGGCAACATGCGTGCGCGCTGGCCGAGATGCTGGAGATGCAGGAAATTGTGGTGCCCTACGAAGCCGGTTTGTTAAGTGCTTTTGGTATTGGCCATGCGGCCGATGAGCGGTTTGCCGAGCAACTGATTTTGGAGCCGCTGGCGGCGTTTGCCCGCAAAGCCGAGCGGCTATTTGCACAAAGTTACCAGCATGCACGCGCCCAACTGGTGAACGATGGCGCAAAGCCCGATGCGGTGCGCGAAGGCACCCGGTTTGCGTGGTTGCGTTTCGTAGGACAAGAGAGTTCGCTAGAACTTACGGGCACGTATTCATCCGCACGGGCATGGCTGCGTGCCTTTCAAAAAAAGTATCGCGAAGTATATGGCCACTGGCTTCCCAAGCGGAAGATAGAAGTGGTTTCCCTACGCGTAACCGCCCGGGTAGCGGGTGCACCAACTCCCCGGAAAAAACGGAATGTGCTTTCTTACCGAAAAAGACGGCCCGCGGCGTTTCTGGAGTGGGAGTCGCTGGCCACCGGCGATGAAATCAGCGGCCCTTGTGTTGTGAGCAGCGCCAACTCCACCGTTTATTTGCCGCCGCACTGGCGCTTGCGCATAAATGGATTCCGGCAGGCCATACTGACTAAAAAGAAAAACACCCGACCCGCTACTTCATTTTCGCGTTGGGCGGAGACGGAGTTGTTTGCCAACCGATTTACCGCCATTGCGCAAGAAATGGGTGCGATGCTGCAACGCACCTCGTTCTCGGTAAACGTGAAGGAGCGGCTCGACTTTTCATGCGCCCTGCTGGACGCCCGCGGACAACTGGTTGTAAACGCACCTCACATCCCCGTGCATTTAGGGAGTCTGGGTGTTTGTGTACGCGAAGTGCTGAACGTGCTGCCGCTCCGGGCGGGGGATGTGGCCATCACCAACCACCCCGCATTTGGCGGTTCGCATCTGCCCGATGTTACGCTCATCAAGCCCGTGTATTACCGCGGCAAACGCGTTGGTTTTGTGGCGAACCGGGCCCACCACGCAGAAATCGGGGGCAGCATGCCCGGCTCCATGCCTGCCCATGCCCGCACCCTGGCAGAAGAAGGTGTGATTATTGAGCCCCAACTTTTGCTCCGCGCCGGCACGCCCCGGTGGAACGCCATGGAAAAATTGTTTTCTGCCAACCCGTATCCATCGCGGCTGCCGGAGGAGAACCTGGCCGACTTACGCGGGGCACTTGCCTCCATTCAGGCGGGCGAGCAGTTGCTCATTGAACTGTGTGCCATGCACACCCCGGCGCGTGTTACCGCCAACATGCACGCGCTTCACCAGTTTGCGGCAACGCTCATGGCAGAAAAACTGAAGACGCTGGCAAAAAAATCCGTACACGCCCGCGAACGGCTGGACGATGGCCGCACACTGCAGGTACGCCTGAAAAAAGCGCAAGGAAAACTGCTGATTGATTTTTCCGGATCAGCAGCACAACACCCGGGTAACCTGAATGCCACCCCTGCCATTGTGCAGAGCGTGGTGCTTTATGTATTGCGCTTGTGGTTGCAGCACGAAGTGCCCATGAATGAAGGGTTGCTGCGCGCCGTTGAGATCATCTTGCCGCGGGGTTTGCTTCACCCGGATTTTGCCACTGCACCATTGCCTGCGGTGGTGGGCGGCAACACCGAAATAAGCCAGCGGCTTACGGATACGCTGCTGAAAGGGCTTGGGCTTGCTGCCTGTAGCCAGGGCACGATGAATAATTTTCTTTTTGGCAACCAACGGTTTGGCTATTACGAAACCATTGGTGGTGGTGCCGGTGCAGGGCCCGGTTTTGCCGGGGCCTCGGCCGTACACCAACACATGACGAACACCCGCATTACCGACCCGGAGATTATGGAGTGGCGCTACCCGGTACGCGTGGAAGAATTTTCCGTGCGCCGCGGTTCGGGCGGAAAAGGGCGTTGGCCCGGGGGCGATGGCATTGTCCGACAAATCAAGTTTCTGGAAGCCGTGGTGGTGAATGTACTGACGCAGCACCGCATTGAATTACCTTACGGGATGCAGGGTGGCGGGCCGGGAAAGCCGGGCAGCCAGTATTTGATTGGCGCAACGCACCGAAAAAAATTGAAAGGTATAGACACCGCGGCGGTGGCCGCCGGTGAATCCATTCGAATTGAAACGCCGGGTGGTGGTGGGTTTGGGCGCAAGTTGTGAAGCGGCCCATCGTTGCGCGGTTTGGAAGTAGCGCCTATCGCCCAATCTCAAGACTGAAATCGTGAATCAACAGCGCCACCCGCGGCCCGGATTGAGCGCGTGTTTGAGCCCGTGCGGGCCGGTGCGATGGGTGGCGAGTAGCGAAAGCCGGTAAGCCGCCCAAAAACAGCTACATCAGTTTTTCCAGTACGTGAAGTTGATTTCGCGCACGATCTAAATTGTGCCGTGGGTATTTCACTTTGTAGTACACGTTACCGTTCAGGTGGTCGGCCAAGAAGCGCAAGGCCATGATGTACGTCATCATCCGGCCGGCAAAGGGAATTTGTGTTTTCTCGGTATCCGAAAGAACATCGCCCATGGCGTGGAGGTAGCCGGCCACCAGTGCCTCGTACACCTCTTTTCGAATGGTGATTTGACTTAGATCGGTTTCTTCTTCGTTAACAGGGCACACACACGTGCGCACTAAATCGCCCAAATCATAAATGAAATATCCGGGCATGAGTGTGTCGAGGTCGATTACACATTTTACCTGGTTGGTCGTGCGATCGAAAAGCACGTTGTTGATTTTGGTGTCGCTGTGGGTGACTCGCAACTTTAGCCCGCCGGATTGGATGAGATGCTGATATTCCGCGACCAAAGGTTGGAACGCTTTTGCGGATGAAATTTCCGCTTCGGCCATGCGCGCGAGTGCGGGCGTGGTGCGGGCGCAGGCGGTTTCAAACTGCTCGTACCGCCAGCCGAGATCATGAAACCGGTCGATGGTTGGCTGGAGCTGGTGCGGATCGAGGCCATCCAGATAGCGTGCAAGTAATCCAAAGCCGCGGGCCGCTTCGTAGGCCTGTTCCGGGCGGTCAATTTCTTCCAACGTAAACGAATCGCGCACGTACGGCAGCAACCGCCAGAGGTGTTGGTGGGAATCGGTGGCTACTGGTTGGCCCGCCTGGGTGGGAATGGGGTTTAAGAAAAAGTAATTGGGATGATGATGCGCCAAATACTGACCCGCCACGGACAAGTTGTGGGCGATGGCTTCGGGTTTTTTAAAGACGCTGGTGTTGATTTTCTGGAGCACGAACGGGCCGCCCGTTCCTTGCACCAACAACGTGGTGTGAATGTGGCCGGCTCCGAGTGCCGTGGCGGTGATGGGCACCGACAACCCAAATTGCTGCGCTACCTCAGGCGGTACAGCCTCGGTTACTTCCATAGCGGATTCGGGTAGTCGCCCGCGTCGGCCAGCGCTTGCAGGCGGGTAGTTACCTCCTGCTTGTCTTCCTGATAGGTGACGCCAAACCAGGTGGTGCCGCCCGTAAGCACTTTTACCTTGCCCAGGTTTTTTTGGATGAGTTCATTCACCACCAGCGGGATATAAAACTCCGCCTTCAGGTTTTGGTGGTTGTTTTTCAGAAACGCCTCGAACATGGTGGATGCCAATGGAAACATGCTGGGATGAAAACCCCAGAAATTCATTGAAGTGGGCGTTTCGGGCGAAAGCACGCGGTCGCCTTCTTTTTCTTTGGAGATAATTTGGCCACCCGCTTTTACAATCGTGGTGCGCTCTACCACGGTTTGCAGAAACCCATCTGCATCGGTTTCGCCACAACCACGCGATACACTGCCGTAGTCGGACAACACGTTCTTCAACGTGTAGCCCACCATGGCATGGTGCCCCGCGGTATCCTGCCGGAAAAAGTCGGCCAGCGTTTGAAACGCCTCGCGGCCGTAGAAGTCGTCTGCATTAATCACCGCAAAGGGTTCGTGAATGACCGACTGCGCGCAAAGCACCGCATGGCCCGTGCCCCACGGTTTCGTGCGGTCGGGCGGCAGTAACGAGGGCGGCACTAATTTGTCGAGCGATTGAATGAAAAATTCAACGTCAACTTTGCCTTGAAGCTTCGGCAAAAACTTGGCCTTTACCGTTTCCAAGATTTCTGCGCGCACAATAAACACCACCTTGGTGAAGCCTGCGCGGATCGCATCAAAGAGCGAATAATCCATGATGGTTTCTCCGGCGGGCCCAAACCCATCAATTTGTTTGATGCCGCCATAGCGGCTGCCGATGCCTGCTGCCAGTACTAATAAGGTGAGTTTTTTGTTCGACTGCATGGAAGTGTAGATAATTTAGCCTAAAATCGGGTGCGAAAATCGCAAAAAGAACCTGATCCACCATACTTCGCCCGCATGGCTACCAAGAACCAATATGTGATTTCCATCTCCATCATCGGAGTGTTGTATTTTATTTTCGGGTTCGTGACGTGGCTGAACGGCACGCTGATTCCATTTCTGAAACTTGCGTGCGATTTGCAGTCGGATGCGCAGGCGCTTTTGGTTACCTCCGCCTTCTACATGGCGTATTTCTTTTTGGCGGTGCCCTCCTCGTACATTTTAGAAAAAACCGGCTTCAAGAAAGGCATGTCGCTCGGTCTGGCGGTAATGGCAGTTGGGTGTGTGCTCTTTATTCCGGCTGCTTCGGCCCGGGATTTTAGTTTGTTCCTTACCGGCTTGTTCGTACAAGGCATGGGGCTATCGCTGCTTCAAACCGCGGCCAATCCCTACATCTCGGTAATCGGCCCGATTGAATCAGCCGCACAGCGCATCAGCATCATGGGTATTTGCAACAAGATTGCGGGCGCACTCAGTCCGTTGATCTTAAGCGCGATTGTGTTGGCCGGAGCCAGCGAAATTGAGGCGCAGATTCAATCCACCACCGATATGGCCGTGCGCAACCAACTGCTTCAGGATTTATCGCACCGGATCATCGGACCTTATGGTGTGATGGCCGGAGTGCTGATGTTGCTCGCAGCCATGATTTTGTTTTCGCCCCTGCCCGAGATTGAAATAGAGGGTGACGATAACAGCGAAGGGCAGCCCGCCCGCAAAAGTATTTTCCGCTATCCGTACCTGTGGCTTGGCGCACTTTGCATTTTTGCTTACGTGGGTGCAGAAGTAATGGCGGGCGATGTGATCGGAACCTATGGTAAAGCACTGGGCATGAGCCTGGATGAAACCAAGAACTTTACTTCGTACACGTTGTGGTCGATGGTGGTGGGCTATGTGATTGGGGTGTTAACCATTCCGCGCTATCTCAAACAAGAAATGGCGCTGAAGATCTCGGCCATCACCGGCATCGTTTTTTCGGTGGCCGCGTTTCTTACCACCGGCTACGTGAGCATCTTTTGTATTGCGCTTTTGGGTTTAGCCAACTCGCTGATGTGGCCGGCCATTTTCCCGATGGCGATCGATGGGCTCGGCAAATTCACGAAAATTGGTTCTGCCATTCTCATCATGGGTATTGCCGGAGGCGCCATCATTCCGCAGGCATACCCCGTGCTGTCGGCTTCGTTGCCACCCGCCACGGCCTTCATGTACGTGGTGTTGCCGTGCTACGCCTACATTTTGTTTTTTGCGATGAAAGGCCATAAGATTGGCAAGACATGGTAAGAACGGTTTGCGCGTTATTGATTTGCCTAGCCGCAACGGCCCAACAGCCAACTACCCTCTTTAAAGCGTACGACTTCACCGCAGAAAATGTTTTCAGCGAAAACATCGAAGGGCCTTGTTTTGATGCTGCGGGTAATTTGTATGTAGTCAACTTTCAGCGCGACGGCACTGTGGGGCGTGTGGACGACAATGGCAACGCCACGCTGTTTGTGAACCTGCCTTACAAAAGTATTGCCAACGCCATCGTGTTTAATTCAAAAGGCGAGATGCTGCTGGCCGATTGGATTGGCCACAATGTGTTGCGCGTGAACATGAAAACGAAGGGCGTAAGCGTGCTGGCACATAAAGGATTCAATCAACCCAACGACCTGGTCATTAACCAGAAAGATCAAGTGTTTGCCTCCGACCCCGACTGGAAAAAAGGCACAGGCCGGATTTGGCGCGTAGAACCCGATGGCCAGGCTGAAGTGGTGTGGGACAATCTGGGCACGACCAACGGCATTGAACTGAGTCCGGAGGAAACCATCTTGTATGTAAACGAAAGTGTGCAACGCAAAGTCTGGGCATTTGATGTCGACAAGAAAGGCAACCTGAGCGCACCGCGACTCTTTCACGAGTTTAAAGACTTTGGCTTGGATGGGATGAAATGCGATGCACGCGGCAACTTGTACGTAACCCGCTACGATAAAGGTACCGTGGCCGTGCTATCGCCCAACGGTAAGTTGGTGCGAGAAATTGAGTTGAAAGGCAAAAAACCGAGTAACCTCGTTTTTGGCGGGGCCGACGGCAAAACCGTTTTCGTTACCTTGCAAGACCGCAAAGGGATGGAGTTTTTCCACACCGATGTGCCGGGCAGAAGATTTAAAAAGTAAAAGCGGTGGGCTTTTTTTGTCTCGCATCGTCTCCCGTTTCGGGGACGATGCCCTTGAAAACCATATCTTTAGAGTATGTCCGTCAAGCGAACACAATCAGAAATAGACCAGACCTATTTCTGTTCGTTCACCTGCCTTGATTGGATTTCGCTTTTTGAAATCACAAACCTGTATGATGAAATCTACAGGTGGTTTAACCTACTCATAAAGCATAACCACCAGATTCTTGCTTTCGTCATTATGCCAAACCATTTGCATCTGCTGGTTCATATCAATCAAACAGAAAAATCAATCAATACCATATTGGCTAATGGCAAGCGATTTCTTGCTTATGAGATTGTAAAACGATTAGAAGAACAAGGCAATCACCCATTGTTGAAAAAATTGAGTACGGCTGTTACACAGGAAGAACGGAAGAGAAAAAAGAAACATCGCGTCTTCCAGCCATCGTCTGATTTAAAACCTTGTTATACAGATTATTTCATGATTCAAAAATTGGATTACATTCATTCCAATCCAACAAAAGGCAAATGGAATCTGGCTGATGATTTTACGAAGTATCCACACTCCAGCGCCGTGTTTTACGAGCTTAATGTGCAGCATCCGAAAATCCAAATAACTCATTACAAAGATGCGGGTTTACCAAGCCGTATCGTCCCCGAGGCGGGAGACGATACTTGACAATAGAAGGCAAATGGAATCTGGCTGATGATTTTACGAAGTATCCACACTCCAGCGCCGTGTTTTACGAGCTTAATGTGCAGCATCCGAAAATCCAAATAACTCATTACAAAGATGCGGGTTTACCAAGTCGTATCGTCCCCGAGGCGGGAGACGATACTTGACATTAGGCGCTAAATACTTTTCTGTCTCGCATCGTCTCCCGTTTCGGGGACGATGCCCTTGGAAACCATATCTTTGAAGTATGTCCGTCAAGCGAGTAAGATCAGAAAAAACCAGACCTTTTTCTGTTCGTTCGCCTGCCTTGATTCGATTTTGCTTTTTGAAATCACAAACCTGTATGATGAAATCTACAACCGCATATAAAAGGGAGCCGATGAGCCGGCCGTTTTCGTTACCTTGCAAGAAATGAAAACACATTTAATGGCGATCGGGATGTTGCTGACGATGAGTTTGGCTGCCCAAAGCCCCAAGCCATCGAAAGAACTTCGCCAGTTGCGGGAGTGGATGGTGGGCAGTTTTAGCAGTGCCGAGCAGGCCGCGGCTGATTCCACTTTTTTCGACATTCGATTGGAAGTGGTGCCCATCTGGCAACACCGCAACGATGGCATTTGGTTGTACGTGGAACAGGCGGCCGCCAACATGATCAACAAACCCTACCGCCAACGCATTTACCAACTCACCCAACAAGGAGAGCGGTTCATCAGCACGATTTATACGTTCCCAAATCCGCTTCAAAAAGCAGGGAATGTTGCGTTGGTAGAACAACTCACTCCTGATTCGCTCACCACGCGCAGTGGCTGTGAAGTGATTTTAGTTAAAAAAGGAAAGGCGGCATTTGAAGGAAGTACCGTGGCAAAAAATTGCCCGAGTGAACTACGTGGCGCCACGTATGCCACCAGCGAGGCGCTCATCCAAAAAGATGCGATGGTTACGCTCGACCGCGGCTACAATGCACAAGATGTGCAAGTGTGGGGCTCGGCCCGAGGCGGCTACATTTTCAAGAAGAAATAGCCAATCGTTGACCCTTAGCGGGGATAGATTTTCAGGTAGGTAAGTTTTTCGGTGATCGTGAAGTTGCCTCGGTCTTCGGTGCGCACGCCCTCCAGCACATCAAAATGTTTGTCGAACGAGAAAGTAAACGAAGTGCTGCGCCCCCGCTTCTCCAGCCGCTGGTAAACAGCCACACTGTTCTCCGCTATTTTTGAGAATTCGCCTCGAACGGAATAACTGGGCAACACGCCTGTTTCCATGGGGATTTCCACATACTCCCGGTTTAAGCCTTTAATGTCTTTGATGATGGCCACCTGCCGCTCATTCTCTTTCCGTTCGATGACGCGCTCTTTTTCCGTGCTCGACAGCAGGCCTTTTCCTTTTTTGGTGATGATGATGGAAACAGAATAAATGCCTTCCAGCGAGGCGGGCTCAGCTGCCCGCGTCATGTAGGCCTTCAGCACATCATTAAAGTTGATTTGTTCGAACGCATACACTTTGTTGCGTTGCTGCATGTTGTAAAGCTTGTGTACGGAGCAACTGCTCATGCTCAGCACACATAGAAGAAAGGCGATAGCTTGCCAGCGTCCGACTGCGTATTTCATAGAACTAAGATGCCGCAAGCTACTAGGATTTTTTATTGGTTTTTTGGACTCGTTTCAGCCCTGCACCAAAAGCCTTAAACAAGCCGACCGCAACGACTTTTCGCTTTTGCAAGTGATTTGGTATCTTTTGAAGATTCGAAATCAAAATGAAGGACGAACCAGTTAACCGCGCTGCCATTTTCTTGTTGCAACCCCATCAGCTTGATGAGTTTCTTGCACTGATAGCACTTTTCGAAACGGTATTTGAGCTGCCACCACACGAGCCACCGAGTAGGGCCCACCTCCAGCGACTGCTGGCCCGGCAGGATTTTATGGTTGTGGTTGCCAGTGTGGGGGGGAAAATTGTAGGTGGCCTTACATGTTACACATGGGATCAATACCACTCAGAAAAAAAGCTGGCGTATGTGTACGACCTCGCAGTTGCTCCCGAGTTTCAGCGTCAGGGCATCGGCCGGTTGCTAATGACGGAGGTGCAAGCCATTTGCCGCCGGGCGGGCTATGAAGAGGTATTTGTGCAAGCCGACAAAGATGATGGCCATGCGCTCGATTTCTATCGGGCTACAGGTGCGACTGAAGAAGACGTGTCGCACTTCTATTACCGGCTCTAGGTTATTCCTGCAATACCCGAATTTCTACCCTCCGGTTTCGCGCGCGGGCTTCGGGGGTGCGCTCTTTGGTAAGCGGTTGTGTACCGCCAAACGCTTTTGTTTTGATGCGATCTTTGGCTACGCCTTTTCCAGTGAGGTATTTCTTCACGGCCTTCACGCGGTCTTCCGATAACTTCATGTTTTTATCGGCCGGCCCCTGGTTGTCGGTGTGGCCTTCGAGTTGAATCACCCATTTTGGGTTGTCGTTCATCAGCAACGCGAGTTCGTCCAGCCCTTCAAACGATTCGGGCTGGATGACCTCTTTGCCTTGTTCGAAGGTAAGTTGAGCAAGTTGAAACGTTTTGCCTTTCTCGGTGAGCTCCAGATTGCGCGTAAATCCGGTACGGCCACCGAGTTCGCGCGGATCAACCATCACCGTGCGCGGTAAAAAGCCTTCGGCCTGCGCGGTGATTTGATACTTGGCCGTGCCAAACACCGAGAACCGAAATGTACTGTCGTTAAACGAGCCGGTCAGTCCGCCCGTGGGCAAGCTTTTGTAACTGATGCGCGCACGAATGGCTTTTCCGGTAGCCAGATTAATCACCTTGCCGGAGATTACTACTTCGTTCGCCTGCCCGTACGCCACGCAAACGCCCATCATCCACACAACAAACAATTTCATAGCGCGAATATACCCAAACGGTTTTCGAAGCGGCCAAACGTTTTCGCCCCTGTACATTCAGCCACGGATAGGAGCGGAAATCCCACGCGTCTCGCGTGGATTGGAGCGGATAGCCGGGCCGCCCGGCGTGAGCGGGCGGGGCTGCCAACAACGCTCTTGATTATTAATCCAAGCAACTTCATCCAATCAAAAACTCCAGTCGCGTTTCCAGGTATCAATCAAATCGAACGAAACTTTAAAATCCGTGCGGGCCGGGGCAAAGTTGGATTGCGCCACCACGGCATAGGCGCCCACCCGCAGTCTCCGCCTGGCGCCCAGTTTAAAAACGCGCTCGATGCCACCAAACAACTCCTGATGAAAAAAACCATTTTCGCGAATCCACATCATACCCGCCCCTGCCACCGTGCGAATCTTGGTTTTCTTGATTAGCGGCAAGTTGTTGATGAGCGCACCATTGAAGTGGTGAATGTAGTGGGCTTCGAAAAACCAATCGGTGGCATACAGAGCCGTGTCCAGCAATTGAAACGAGCGCATGGGATCGGAGTACAGAATGGGATCGGATTGGCGGAAGCGTTTCACGTCTACATACCGGAGGTCGCGTGCGTTCACGAACTTGCCCAACTCCACGCGGTAGCGGGAGTTGCCCAGTGTGCCGAGCAGCAGATTTTGTTCGATGGAAGCTTCTATGTAGTCAAAGTCGATGTCGCTGGAGAGCGGGCCGTTCCACCCCTTGCGATGTGTAACGTGAAACGTGGGGAAGCGGCTGCCTAGCACAATTTTGCGGTTGGGTTCCGTCATGAATCGTTGCCCGGGTGTGTACGACAGTTGGAGGTTGCTGATCAGGGCCTGGTAGCCTTCGAACAGGATGGGTTCGGTTTCCTCAATGACTTGGTTGATGATCGAGGTGCGATCATAATCTTCCAACGATTTTCGGTTGTGAATACCCGCATCCAGGCTTACGTAGAAGCCATTGAACAATTCGATGCGGTGAAAAACCGAAACGAAGTCGTGCAGAATGTAATTGGAGATGCGAAGTTGATTCAGATAGGCATCGAAGCTGTTGATCGACTGAAACGAGCGGCCGCCGCGAACCGCGATATCGCCCAAACGGTACGGGTTGTAGCGATACCAAAGACTGGCGCTGCCCTGCAAATCGTTGTTCTTAAATCCGTAATTAAAGCCACCGGCCGTGGAAAGTGTACGGCCACTTTCGTACCGCTTGAAGCGCCAGACGTTGGGCCCCACGCGCCAGCCCCCGATTACTTCGAAACCGATGGTGCTGAGCAGTGAGGGAAAGCTGATTTCGCGCTTGAGTGAATCGTTGCGAAATCCGAAACCGTTATACAACACTTCGCCCACCGTTACTTTGTTGTATCGCGCCAGGATCGAGTCGAGATATTTTTTGCTGCTGTGGGCGGCCTCCACACTGTCGCGGTAGCGAATTACTTTCTGCTGGTCGGGTGTGAGGGGGTCGCGCCGAGCGCGGTTCCAGTAGGCGGTGTCGCGTTTGTACGCTTCTTTGGTGATGACCGAGACCTCGTTGCCGAAAAATCGTTCCGGGAATACCACGTCTTTCTCGTACTGGGAGATGCTGAGTGCGGTGGTGCCTTTGAAAGCGGTGGCACCTGCCTTGGTTTCGTAAGTGAAATCCTGCCGCGTGGGGATCCAGAAGTCGGGTGCCAGTTCTTCGTACGTTTGCCGGATGGTGAACTGATCGTAAAAGCGCAAGCCGCCTTTTTCGAGCGTTAGCTCCAATCGATTTAAATTCCAGGTGGAGTCGTTGATGAACACAAAGCCCTTGCACGTAGCATCGCCGGTTTTGCGGGGCATGACCCGAATCTTGTATACCACCCGATCGTTTTCTTTCAACACCCCCTCCAACTTGTATTTGTAAGACAGGATGGCCGTGCGACTGATCGGTGAAATCAGGGGAACTTCGGAGATGCCTTTCAAATCCACCAGGTTGTGGTAGAAGTTAAAGTCGGCCTGGCTGAAAATGGGCACAAACAACCCTTCTTTGCTGCCATAGGCTTTGTAGCCGGTGCGTTCTTCTTTGTAAAGATCGGGTGCCTGAAAGTGGAGGGTGAGTTGCATTTCCAGGAGATTGATCTGGAGCAGCCGTTGTGCTTCTTTTTGTTTGGCCTGTTCGAACGGATCTCCCGGTGGGCCCTTGCGTTCCAACTCATCGGGTGGCGGTGCCACGGTTTTTTTCTTGCGGTCCATCGTTTCCATGGCGCGCACGTACACTTGCATCCGTGCACTGCTGGCCTGCGTGAGATAGTGCTCTTTTCGCTCGATTGTTTTTTGGATGATTTCAAACGCCGGATCTCTGCGGCTCGCCTTCACTACCACTTCGCTTAGCTCAGTGCTGGAGGTTTGTAGGGTGAAGTTGTGTTCCAACGGCTTGTCGCGCACGATAAGTCGCACGGCCTGTGTTTCGTAGCCGATGGAGGAAACGACCACGTTGTAAATGCCGGGGTCGAGTGTTAAAAAGTAATAGCCACGAGCGTTGGTAGGCGTACCGGTATTGAGTTCGCGCACAAAAATATTGGCGTAGGGGATGGGCTCGTTTCGTTCGTCCCACACGTAGCCGCTCAAGCTCTGCGCAACGCACCCGGGTTGCCAGCCAATCCATAAAATGCTGCACAGGCAGCACACACTAATCCGTTTCAAAACGCTTTTCGTCTTTTGTGCATAACAAAACCTCCACCGTGGATTTCATTGATCTGGCACCCACTAACCAAACCTTGAAAGTAGGGCGAAGCCCGCAAAACGGAAAAAAGGAAACCCACCATTGACCGGAGCAGTTGTGCGTTAGTCGGGTTTTCTGTTGTCTCTAGGCAAAAATGGACGATGAGCAACCGGTTGAGGGCACTTTCGCTCCGTTCGAACTCGCGAAAAGGACTTGATTATTGGCGGGGGATAGCCACCATTTCCGCAACGTTTACTATCAACACTAACCGAACACCAAAAGTGTTGCCTTTAAACGATCGCCTTTTACATAAAATTTTCAGGCCAGCCTGAAAAAAGCCTTATCTTGGTCGGGAATGGTTGGGAAAAGTTTTGCTGTTGTTTTCCTGTGTGGGGCAAGTACATGGGGGGTTAGTCAATCGGTAGATAGTCTTCGCGCCTCGGCGTTAACGGCGGCAAAAAAAGTCTACCAACAAACCGGGCGCGGCCAGTCGCTGGCGCAGCACGGAATTGAAGTGGCGCCATTGCCTAAAGGAACCCAAGGCTCGCCTTATCTGTGGGACGATTTTCTTACTGGCCGTCTTACCTACAAAGGACTTGTTTACGAGAACGTACCGCTACAATACGATGTGTTAGACGATCAGGTGCTTACCGAGCACCCCTTTGGGTTTTTTCCCATGCAATACGTGCGCAGCAAAGTGACGGCTTTTGAAGCCGGGGGTCAGCTATTTCGCTGGGTGGCGGCACCCGGCGCACCGGCTGCGTTTTATCAGATTTTACACGAAGGCACTGTAACTGTGATGGCGCGAAAAAAGAAAGAGCTTCGCGAGCGGTTCATCGACAATAAAATCGAGAAGACCTATAATCCGATTGATCAGTATTTCCTCCAAAAGGACGGCCAGCTTATTCGTGTCAGCAGTCGCAAGCACCTCTGGGCGGTGCTGGGCCCACAGAAAGCCACCATCAAGAGACAATGGCAAGCAGCCGGCATTTCGTTCGATCAACAAAAGGAAAAGGCGCTGATTCTGGCGGCAACTCTCTATGAATAGTCCACGCCTAATGGTAATTGTGCTGTGTTGCCTACTGCCGCTGAGTATGATGGCCCAGACGAAGCCGTTGTTTACATTGCAGCTTCGCGATGCGCCTTGGGCCACGTTGGTAGAAACCATCGAAAGCCAGAGTCAGTACCGATTTTATTTTCGGCCCACGGACACCGACTCACTTCGGTTTTCGGTAACGGTGTTGCGCGCACCGTTGGAAGAGCTGCTGGCGAAAGCCTTTGCGAACATCGAGCTTCGCTACGCCATTGATCCGGATCAAAACGTGTTCATTACGCAGTCGATCGCGTTGATTACCGAATTGCCCAAGCCTACGGATACATTACCCGCCCGCATGGCGCTGGGCGACTACTTTACCAACGAGCCCTCCGAAAAGGAAAAGACACTCGAAACGAAATTGATTCAAATCGGCAAACGCACGGTGCCACCAGCAACGGAAGCAACCGTGTCGGGCCAAATCAAAAACGGGCAAACCGGTGAGGCCCTGGTGGGAGCACTTGTTTATATCGACCGGCCACGGATTGGCACTTCGGCCGATCCGTTTGGAAATTACAGCTTGCGCCTCCCCACCGGCCGACACGAGTTGATTATCCAAAGCGTGGGCATGCGCACCACCCGCCGCACGATTTTACTCCAGTCGGATGGCCGCCTGGATGTTGATATGGCGGAAGAGGTGATCTCCTTAAAGGAGATTGTGGTGGAGGCCGAACGCAGCGAAAACATTTCCAGTTTGCAAATGGGCGCTCAACGTTTGGATGTAAAAACGATGCGCAAAATTCCATCGCCTCTGGGCGAGGCCGACATCTTTAAAATCATGCTCACGCTGCCAGGCGTACAAAGTGTGGGCGAAGGTACGTCTGGTATCAACGTGCGGGGCGGCTCGGCCGACCAAAATCTGATCTTGCTGGACGGGACTACGATTTACAACCCCACGCACCTCTTTGGTTTCTTTTCGGCATTCAATCCGGATGTGTTAAAAAATGCGGAGCTACAAAAGAGCGGCATTCCCGCCGAGTATGGCGGCCGCCTCTCGGCTATTCTGGATGTAAATGTGCGTGAAGGCAACAAGCGCAAATTCCAGATGAGTGGTGGTATCAGTCCGATTACCGGGCGCCTGACCTTGGAGGCACCGCTGATCAAAGACAAGATGTCGTTTCTGGTAGGGGCACGTTCCACCTATTCGGATTGGCTGCTCACGCGGTTGCGCGATGAATCGCTCCGCAGAAGTAATGCCGGCTTCTACGATGCCAACTTTCGTTGGGACTACGACTACAACACACGAAATCACCTGACGGCCAGCGGTTACGTTAGCCAGGACGACTTCCGTTTCAACAACGACACCACTTATCAATACCAAAACCGTACGGCCTCCCTTGCCTGGAAACATATTGTAAGCAAAAAACTTTTTACGCAACTGGCGGTAGGTTATAGCGGCTATCGCTACTCCATTACTTCAGACCGCGATCCGATCAACGCTTTTCGATTGGACTATGCCATTGATCAACTCAATGCCAAGGCAGACGTGAACTACAGTCTCTCCACCCGCCATGTCATCACGGCAGGGGCGCAAGCCATTCAATACCAACTCGCACCCGGCACGCGAGTGCCGCTGGGCGCGGAATCCATCATCGAGAACAGGCAACTGCAAAATGAACAAGGGGTAGAAACGGCGTTGCATGTAAGCGATCAATGGGAGGTTTCGAACAAGTTGCTGCTGTCGGCTGGCATCCGGTACTCGTCCTTTTGGAACCGCGGGCCGGTGCAGGTTTTTAACTACGATCCACAAACCACAAAAAGTGTCAATTCCATAATCGACACCACGTTTTTTCAGAAAGGCCAGACGAGCGCCTTCTACCACGGACTTGAACCACGGGTGTCGGCACGGTACACCCTTTCCACCAACAGCTCGGTGAAGTTTGGATATAACCGAATGCGCCAATATCTGCAAATGCTTTCCAATACTACGGCCATCGCCCCGACGGACATCTGGAAGCTCACGGATTTTCACATCCGCCCCCTCGTGGGCGATCAGGTAAACCTGGGCTATTACCGCAATGCGACCGACAACCGGTGGGAGTTTTCGTTGGAGGTATACTACAAGTGGATTTTTAATGCCGTTGATTTCAAGAGTGGCACCACGTTGCTGCTGAATCAAAACATCGAGGCCGATCTGGTTCAGGCACGCGGCAAAGCCTACGGTGTAGAAGTTCTGCTGAAGCGCAACGCGGGTAAACTAAACGGTTGGATCAGCTATACCTACTCACGCACCTGGTTGCGCACCCTTGGCAGCACGCCCAGCGAAATCATCAACCGCGGCAACTACTATCCCGGCAACTTCGATAAGCCGCATGCCGTGAACGTGATCAGCAACTACCGCTTTAACCACCGCCTGAGCATGACGCTTAACGGCACCTACTCCAGCGGCCGTCCGGTTACACTGCCCATTGCACAGTATACCTTGAATGGCTCGCCCCGCTTTTTCTATTCCGAACGCAATCAGTTTCGCATTCCCGACTACCTGCGTTTTGATGTGGGCTTTAACATTGAAGGAAACCACAAAGTGCGAAAGCTGGCGCACAGCTCGTGGACGCTATCCGTGTATAACCTGTTTGGGAGACGCAACGCGTATTCAGTATTCTTTCAATCGGAAGGCGGCAACGTGCGCGGCTACCGCCTGGCTGTTTTTGGAGCCGCCATTCCTACTATCACCTACAACTTCAAATTCCGATGAGGCGCGCTTGGATTCGATATGGTTGGGTAGCCCTGCTCGTGGGAGTTGGCGTGGCTTGCCTCGATCCATTCTCGGCACCCAAACGAGAGGCAGGCGTACAGTTTCTGGTGGTGGATGGCGCCTACCGGCCGAACGATACCACCGAAATCCAGTTGAGCCGTACGGTGAATCTGGGCGCTACCGAACTACCACCGCGGGAACAAGGTGCCTTGGTTGAAATTGAAAATGAGAACGGCCAGCGCGCCCGGCTAAACGAGGTGTCGCCCGGACGTTATGTGCTTCCTCCTGGGCAAGTCGTGGGTGCACGCGTGAAGCTCCGCATCGCCACAGCCAATCGGGCATTGTATGAATCTGCGTTTGCTGACGTGCTAACGACTCCGCCCATTGAATCCGTATCGCACGCGTTCAGTGCCACCGATGGGTTAGATTACCTGCTCAGCACCCGCGCACCATCTGAAGTAACACTGTATTTGCGCTGGGAATTTTTGGAAACGTGGACCTACACAGCAGCGTTTGAATCCGTTCTTCGTTTTGTAGACGGGCGGATCGAACCTCGGCTCGAAAGAAACTTTCTTTGCTGGCAGACACGCGCCTCCAATAACATTCTTATTGGTTCTACCATTGGCGTCCGAGATGGGGTCATCGCCAACAAGAAAGTACTGAACATACCGGCCCGCGATGAGAAAGTGCGCATCCGCCACAGCGTGTTGGTACGCCAGCAAGCAATTACCAGAGAAGCCTACGATTATTGGGAGCAACTGGCGAAAAACAGTCAGAACCTCGGCTCCTTGTTTGACCCGATTCCGTCTGAGCTTCCCGGCAATATTGTGTGCCTTTCCAATCCAGAGGAACCGGTACTGGGCTACTTCTCGGCAGCAGCCGTAGCAGAGAAGCGGGCTTTCTTTGATGCGTTTACCGAACCGAATCGCCCACTGGTGGACTTACCTTTTCAAAATTGCCGGTTGGACACGGTTCGTGATTTGAGCACTTTCAACGCAGGCATCTATGAGATTGTGACCGTGCTTCCCTTTCAGTTCGGCTCTGGCTACACCTACACGTTGGATTTTTGTGTCGACTGCCGCAGTCGGGGTGGCACCACAACCAAACCACCGTTTTGGGAATGAAAAAGGTTGTGTTTTTCTTCCTGCTTGTCAGTGGTGTGTGTCCCACATCGGTGGCGGCCCAAAACCCCAGCGACAGCGCGTGGCGACATGTCCAGCAAAATGTTTGGGTAGAAAAACTTTTCGTGATCACAGATCGACCGCATTATCTGGTTGGAGAAAACCTCGAGTTTCGCATTCACTATCGCGATGGCTTTACGCACGAACCTGCGTCACTTAGCAAAGTGGCGTATGTGGAGTTGTTGAATACGCGTCAGGAGGCTGTGCTGCAGGCAAAAGTGCCACTCACAACGGGCGGTGGTGTTGGACGTCTTTTGCTGCCGTACAACCTGGCCACCGGCAGTTACCAATTACGTGCTTACACCCGGTGGATGCGCAACGAATCCGAGCGATTGTTTTTCCACACCTCACTCGCCATTTATAATCCGATGGAGGCCGCACCGATCAACGAGCCTGCGGCACCCGTTGCGGAATTTCTTCCCGAAGGTGGCCACCTGATTGCAGGAGTAGAAAACCGGATTGGCTTTTACATTCCGGCAGCCCCGCAACGATTGCAAGGCTCAATACAGAATCAACAGAGGGAAGTAGTCACGACTTTTTCAGCCACGCAGGAAGGCCGCGGAACATTCTTGTTTACGCCGCAAGCGGAGCAAGCGTATACGGCTGTGTATTCTGTGGATGGCAAGAATGCGATTCGTACTCCTTTGCCCAAGGTGGAAAGCCAGGGCATTCAGTTGCGGGTAACCCGTAGTGAATCCGACCTGCAGATTCACCTGCTCGGTGCGGGCAATACATCCGGCAATTGGTATGTGCTGCTTCATCAAACACGCATGCAGGCTAAACAGTTGGTGGTGAACGTGCAACAGGGGCGAGGTTGGGTTACCTACCCGTGGGCGGCATTGCCACTGGGCATTACACATGTAACTATTTTCGATCAGCAGTTCCAGCCGGTAGCAGAACGAAAGGTGTTTAAAAATCCGCCTCCGGTTCAACCGATCACCATTACAACTCCTGTAGCGCGGTATGCGCCGCGCAGCCGCGTAACGATGTCGCTTGCATTACCCGCGGGAGTCGCGCAGGGCGATGTGGCCGTTTCTGTTTACCGATTGGACAGCCTGCCAGCACCCTCGAACACGCTTTCGTCTTACTTGTGGTTGGAGTCGGAGTTGGGGATTGAACTGGAAAACCCGAACCGGTACATCCAGGCGTCCGACAGTTCGCAACAGTTGGCAGACCTGTTGATGCTCACTACAAGCTGGAGCAGAAACAGCGCGGTTAACCATAGACCGATTAGGTTTGCGCCCGAAATTCGAGGGCCACTCGCAGAAGGTTTGCTGACGGATGAAACCGGTCGCCCCGCAGCGGGTATTTCGTTATTGGCCTCCGCGCGTGGCAATGCCCAAATCTATACTACTCTTTCGGATCGCAGCGGAAAATTCACCTTTGAACTGTCCGACATTGAAGGCAGCACCACGCTCTTCTTGCAAAACTGGACCGACCCCTCGCAGCTGCTCAAGGGCCAATGGCTTTCGCCCTTCGATCCCCGGGTGTCTTTCTCAACTGGAACCCAGGCACAACGCGTACCTTTGGTATCGCTGCAACGGGCTTTTGTTCATCAGCAGGTGGAAGCTGCGTTCCGTGTAAACGCATCGAATCCCATTTCCACCACCACGGTTTCGCTAACTCCGTTTTACGGGCAGCCAAACGAAAGTTATCGGCTGGATGACTACACGCGTTTCCCCACGCTGGAAGAAGTTTTTCGGGAATACATTAAAGGCGTGTGGGTGCGGAAGAACAAAAACGGTTTCTACTTTTTGCAGTTGAACCGATTGAATCAAACGTTGATGGAAGGCAGCAACCTTCTTCTCTTGAACGGCCAACCGATCCGCGATGTGAACCGGCTGATGGAATTTGATCCACTCAAGGTGGAGCGCATTGATATAGTGGATCGCAAATTTTTTGCGGGCCCCGTTTCCTTTCAAGGGATAGTAAATGTGATCACTGTTTCACAAGATGCCGAAAACAGTGTGCCTGATGAAGCCGCCTTGCAATTGCCGTACGAGGGCTACCAACCACAGCGCGTGCGCACCGAGCGCAGAAGATACGATACGGAAGCCGACCGATCCAGTCGCGCACCCGATTTCCGCCACCTTCTGTTTTGGAACCCCTCTGTTACGCTCACAACGACGGGGAATTCCTTAGAGTTTTTTACCTCGGATGCCACAGGTTTGTTTTTGATTCGGGTGGAAGGCTACTCCCCGCAAGGGCAAAGCCTGCACGGTACGGCTGTGATTCAGGGGGCGCGTTAATCCAGATTGCTTTCGTTTACCACGTACAAGGGCCGTTGCCGCAGATTTGCATCCATGCGGATAAGGTATTCGCCAATCAGGCCGAGGCAAATCAATTGGATGCCGCCAATGAACAAAATGCTCACCATGATCGATGCCCAGCCCGGCAATGCTTCTTGTAGAATATACTTCGAGTACAACGTGTACAAAATCAGCAGGGAAGAAAGGAAAGAAACAAAAAACCCAAAGTACGAAGCCAGTTTGAGTGGGAGGTTAGAGAAGCCGGTGATACCGTCTAACGCAAACCGCAGCATTTTCCGCAATGTATAGCCTGTCTTTCCCGACAGCCGCTCCTGACGATCGTACAACACAAACGTCTGTTTAAATCCAACCCACGACACCATACCGCGAATGAACTTGTGGTGCTCGGGCATTTGATTCAGCGCCTTCACCACCTTCCGATCCATCAACCGGAAGTCGCCCGTGTCCACCGGAATGGAAATGGAGGTAACGCGTGCTAAGATGCGATAGAAAAGCTTGGCCGTGATTTTTTTGAAGAAGCTTTCGCCCTGCCGCGCATTGCGCTTGGCGTACACCACATTCCAGCCTTCATTCATTTTGGCATCCATGGTGGCGATCAGCTCCGGTGGATCTTGCAGGTCGGCATCAATGATCACGATGCGATCGCCTTTGCAGAAATTCAATCCCGCGGTTACCGCAACCTGATGCCCGAAGTTGCGACTGAAGTCGATGTACTTAACAGCCGGGTCTGTTTCGGCCAATTGTTTCACGGCCGTCAGTGTGCCATCGCGGCTGCCATCGTTGATGAATAACAACTCGTAGGGCCCCAGCGGCTGCAACACGCGGGTGAGTCGTTCGTGCAGCGGTTGCACATTTTTCTCTTCGTTGTAAACCGGAATGATCACCGAATAGCTTGCCATAGCCCACAATTGAAAATGAAAAGTATAACTTTATGGCTTGGCTTTCAAGACGGATTTTCCATGAGGCATTTGCTCGATAACAACCGTGCTTTTTTCATTTTGTGGGTGCTCCTGCTGGTGGTGATGATTGTAAAGCTGGTGCTGATTGCCCCCACCGCCAACAACTATCTCATCTACAAATTTACGTTTGTGCATGCCTGGGACGGCCACACACTCTATGGCCGTTCGCCACAAGAGTTCCTGGATAAAAATCACTATGGTCCCGTATTCAGCTTGGTGATGTTACCTTTTGCACTGCTCCCCGACAAAGTAGGTCTTGCCCTCTGGCTGGTGACGCTGGTGGCCGTACTTTGGTTGGCGATTCGCGCGCTGCCCATCACCGACTGGCAAAAAAACGTGATGACGTTATTCATGAGCAATGAACTACTTACCGCCGGATTCAATGCGCAGTTTAACATCGCGGTAGCAGCCATTATTGTATACTCCTTTGTTTTGATCCACCAGGGCCGCGATTTCTGGGCACCGCTGCCATTTCTGGTTGCCACCTTCATCAAACTCTATGGTGTAGTAGCGCTGGCATTTTTCTTTTTTGTGAAGGACAAGCCCAAATTCATTCTGGGATGTGTGGTATGGAGCCTTGTGCTGTTGGTGGCCCCCATGCTCATCGCCTCACCGGAATTTGTGATTCAGTCCTACCGCGAATGGTTGCTGGCACTCGTCGTAAAAAATGCCGCCAACGTATCGCTGGTCTCGTATCAGGATATTTCCGTGATGGGTTTCTTCCGCAGAATGTTTCAAGATCCGCACATTCCCAACCTGCCGTTCTTGGCGGCGGGTGTGGTGCTCTTTGGTTTGCCCTACCTACGCTGGCAACAGTTCAAACACCTCGATTTTCAACTGCGGATACTCGCCTCCACCCTGATTTTTCCGGTGCTCTTTAGCTCCGCTTCCGAGGGCTCCACCTACATCATCGTGTTTACGGGGCTGGCGTTGTGGCTCGCCTTGCAAACTACGCCGTGGAGCAAAACCGTTTGGGTGCTGGTGTTACTGGCTATTTTTCTGGCCACCTTAAACTCCACCGACCTTTACCCGCGCGCGTGGCGCGACTTTCTACGGTTGCATGCGGTGAAGGCGATTCCTTGTTTGCTGATTTGGCTGCGCGTGATCTATGAACTTTGCACGCGCGATTTCAACTCACCAGCGGTAGCCGCACCTAACCCGCGAAGTTGATCTTCTTGTGGCTGCCATCGCAATACGGTTTGTTTTGCGAGGCTCCGCAGCGGCAAAAGGCCGTTACATTGTTGCGCTTGTTCAGCGTGCCGTTTGCGTCCTTCACGGTTACATTGCCGTACACCAGCAACGGCCCGTTGGGCGTAGGCTCCACAATTGTTTCGGCTTCTACTTTCACCGGGCCCTCAGATTCGGTATTCAGAAAATAACTCAATGCCCCCGACGGGCACTTCTTGATCTGCTCAATGATGCGTTCGGTGCTGGCCCCCTGTGGCTCGATCCACGGTTTCTTTTTCGGGTCAAACACTTCACCCAATCCGCGAAAGCAGTTGGTGGAGTGAATGCAGAGATCGGGCTTCCAAACAATGGTCACCTCGCCATTCGTATATTTTTTAGTGATGGAATCCATAGGTTACACCAGTTGGGTTTCTACCTCAATCGGGCCTGTCAGCACTTTATGTACGGGGCAGGCATTGGCAATCTGCAGCAAGCGCTGCCGCTGTTCGTCCGACAGCGCTCCGGTTAACCGCACTTCGCGCTTAAACCGGTTAACCGCGTCCACTTTTTCTAAATCGATTTCCACTTCAATGGCATCCAGCGGCCAGGCTTTCCGATCCGCATACATGCGCACCGTAATGGCCGTACAGGAAGCGAGCGATAACATCAGCAGTTCGCCCGGCGCGGGGCCGTGATTCGTTCCACCCAGCTCCTCCGGTTCATCGGCCAGCAGTTCGTGGCCCCCCGGAGCGAACAAGCGCGTTTGGTAGTGCTCCCGGCCAATCACCGCGCGCACCATGGCTAGAACGAGTTGTTCATCACAAAAAAGTCCTGCGTGTGGCGCTCGCGGGGAGCCGTTTCGCGGGTCTTGAAGGGTTCCGGCAAATCATCGGGATCGCGCAGATACCCGATGGCCAATACCACGACAGGCTCATGTGTATCCGGAATGTTGAGGTTGGCAATGGCCTTGTCGCGCTCGAAGCCGCCCATCTGGTGTACATTCAAACCCAGATGAGTTGCCTGTAGCGACAGGAACGCGTTCGCTGCACCCAGATCAAACTTCGCAGAGCCATTTGCCTTTTCGTTCTTCAAAAAGTTTTTCCGAATCATCGACACAATTAGCAGCGGCGCGTCCTTTGCCCAAATCTTGTTGCCCTCCATGAGGCTGTCGAAAATCTTGTTCCATAATTCCGGCTGCTCGCGCGTAGCGTACAGATACACCCACGGCTGCTCATTGCTGCTGCTGGGTGCCCAGCGGGCGGCTTCAAACAGCGACTTGATGTCGCCTTCGTTCACGGGCTGATGGCTATAGGCACGGCGGCTTCTGCGTTCGCGGATTTCGGTAAAGACCGGATGTTCGATGTCCGATGATTTGGTGGAAAGTGTAACGGTGTCCATGAATAAATTTCTAAACTGCTTCTATAAACGCACCAGCGGCCAAACGGTTCATTTCGCCCACTTCGGAATTCCCCAGGCGGCCAAAAAACCCGAAATCGCGTGCATCGGTCCAGCCAGCAGGGGGAAGGTATCGTCCAGCACCGTGCCATCCGGCAGCTGCGGTGTGGTGAAAACGGGGTAGAATGAAAACAGCGTAAAGCCGATGCTCACTACCAACCAAATCGCATACCCTTTGGCCGTAAACTTCATCAGCGCAAAATAAATCACCGCGCCAATCAGCACCGGCAGAATAGATGACATGGTAGTCGCCAGCGCAAAGCCCGGCGGAATGGTGGCGCCCAACGCGTTGGCGATCAGGCTCCAGATATTATTAAGGCCGGCACCGATCAGGCCGGCAATGGCACCGCCCTTCAGCGCTTGTACAAATGTGGGGGAATTCATAGGTGTGGGTTCTTTTTAAGTGAAGTAGATACAATTGTTTTAGTTACGGTCAATGTGGAACTTTGAAAGTAAACAAAAAGTTCATGCGCCCCTACGTTCTTGCAGAAACCAACTGGAAAGACATTCAAACCGCCCGCTACCAACTGGCTGTGCTGCCGTGGGGCGCATGCGAAGCGCACAATTACCACCTGCCCTACGGCACGGATATTATTGAAGCCGACTACATCGCAGCAACTGCCGCCCGCAAAGCATGGGCAAAAGGTGCGCGCGTGGTGGTGCTGCCAACTATTCCCTTCGGTGTAAACACCGGCCAGCACGATGTGCTGCTGGATATGAACATGAACCCGTCCACCCAACTGGCCGTGTTGCGCGATGTGGTAGCCGTGCTGCACCGCCAGGGTATCCACAAACTGCTGATTCTAAACAGCCACGGTGGCAACGATTTCAAAACCATGATCCGCGAGTTGGGGCTCCAGTTTCCCGCTATGTTTTTGTGCCAGTGCAACTGGTTCCAGGCCATCGACCAGAAACAGTTTTTTGAAAACAAGGACGATCATGCGGGCGAAATGGAAACAAGTTTGTTACTGCACCTGCGACCCGATTTGGTGCGGCCCCTGCACGAAGCCGGGCCGGGCACCGCAAAGAAGTTTGCGTTTACCGCCATACGCGAAGGCTGGGCCTGGGCCGAGCGCCAGTGGACGCAGGTCACGTCCGACACGGGCGTGGGCAACCCGGCGCAGGCCACGGCCGAGAAAGGCCAGCGCTACTTTGAGGCGGTAACCGACAAGGTGGCTTTGCTGATGGAGGAATTGGCAAACACCCCGCGAGCGGAGTTTTACGAGTGAGGGAAGTTTGGGCGAAAACAGAAATTTCTTGGCGGCCTCCCCCCAACACCGCCCTCGCGGGTCGGTGTAGGGGGGCCACGCTTTCCGCTACAACTCCGCGCCCCTGCACATGCCAACCCTTGGCGGGGTTTACGCTTCAATCGTTGGCCGAAGATGACGTGTACAAATTGAATTTTTCTTCGTCAGGGCCAACCTAAAAAAGTTTGCCGTCATTGCGAGTAAGAAAACCTTCGGCTCAAAAAGTTGAATGACAAGGTTTAACTTCGTAGCCAATCTTTGTGCAGTGTGGCCGACGTCAAGAATAGTGCGCGCTGTGCCTGTTTGCGAGTGTGGT
>JBIIVI010000177.1:0-7719 GCA_044339555.1 Cyclobacteriaceae bacterium
CGAGTGGTTGTTGACCCTAATAACCTGATGATGGATCGCTTTCAGGAAAACAACATTTTCAATATCCCCTGACGAATCATTGAAAGTCCATGTAAGCCTAGATCAGTTTGACTCCTTCAATTTTTGGATTTGATTTCTTGTCAATTTGGTCAATAGTCTTAATAGGGAATGGTGCATCAATTTTATTGAGCCCTAAAAATTTGGCAAAGTGTTTTGAAACCTGGTCTGCTTTCCAGGCAGATAGTTCACTAACACAGGTATTAAAATTCATAAAAATGGAATCAGCAGGATTTACCGTTTATCAGAAGAATAGCCTCGTTTTTTTACTGAAATAAACTTATCGAAAGTTGAAACAACAAAGAGAAAATCGTTTCTTAACTCACACTTGAGTGGAAAAATCATCCCCTGTTTTGAAAATTGTGATGGTATTCTTTAACGGGGAACACCTCTTGATGGTGTACTATGTTGTGTGCACCCTGCAACTGCGGTAGTTTCTTATAAAATTTCAAAGGCTCAAGGGGTTGATTCTTTACCAGAAGCCATCTCAAAAATCCATATCACCGAGTCTGTCATGCCGGACTTGTTCCGGCATCCCACGCGGCATTTTTGGAATCCGGCCCGTGCGGGAGTCGTAGTAATTGCGCCAGGGGATAAGCGCGTTCGGTGTTGGGCTAAGACAAAAAATCTCCCAACTGATCAATCTCATTCTTTTTGGCGGGTTGTCAGCGTAATTTTGAAACGTTGTCGCATTCAAATTTATGCTACGTTGGATTTTCATCATCCTGATTTTCGGCCACGCGCTGATTCACCTGATGGGGTTTGCCAAGGCATTTGGCTTCGCATCATTTGAACAAATCACCCGGCCTATCTCCCGTCTCTCCGGGTTGTTTTGGCTGGCGGCTGCCGCTCTGTTGCTGGCTTCCGTGCTCGTGTTTGCGTTCTCGAAAAGCTATTGGTGGATGTTGGGGCTAACCGGTGCCCTGCTCTGCCAGATTTTGATCATCACCGTTTGGCAGGATGCCCGGTGGGGTACGGTGCCAAACGTGATCGTGCTGGTAGCGGCTCTTGTTGCTGGTGGCACGTGGATGTTTCAACGGCAGGTGGCCGGGCACCGCACGGTATTGATCAACTCCATGTTGCCCGGTACGGAAACAGTAGTTGATTCTCTTCTGAGCCCGTTGCCCCAATCCGTCCGGACATGGCTGGTGCATTCTCAGGTTGTTGGTAAGCCCATCGACCGCCAGGTAAGCCTGACCCAGCAAGGCCGCATGCGCACAAAGCCGGATGGCGCGTGGATGTCGTTTACCGCTTCACAGAATTTTTCTATCAACCCGCCCGCTTTTGTCTGGCAAACAGACGTGGCACTGGCGGGCGGCCTCTTCATGGTAGGTGAGGACCGCTACTACAACGGCCGCGGTGAAATGCTGATTAAATTACTGGGCCTGGTCACTGTGGTCCGTTCATCCGGACCCGAAATTGATCAGGGTACGTTGCTGCGTTACCTGGGTGAGATGTGCTGGCTACCCTCTGCCGCCTTGTCGCCCTACATAAAATGGAAAGAGTTGGACGCCAACCGGGCCGAAGCTACCATGAGTTATGGTGGCGTTTCTGCCTCAGGCATTTTTACTTTTGATGAGCAGGGTGATGTAACCGGTTTTGAAGCTATGCGCTATGGCGAGTTTGAAGGTGTAAGTCGCTTGGAGCGCTGGCATATCGAATGTGCCGATCACCGCGAAATGGATGGGGTACGAGTCCCCACGCGTTGTGCCGTGAGCTGGAAGTTTAAGGACGGAGATTTTAAGTGGCTGGAACTACAGGTAACGAACCTCCAGCGAAAGTAGCGCTGGCTGCGTGAGCGATGGAGGCCGGCATTGCACCCGCTGGGGCAGGTTGGCGATGGCTGACAGCGCGACCCGAGTGCGCGGGCCCGCGGGCTGGAACGGGTTACGCCCATTTTTTTCAACACATCCATCCGGATCTTATCGTGTTAGGTGGGCCTTCCTAATTGTACTTCACGTAATGCTCCCACTTTTCAATGGCGGCTTTGAAATCGTCTGGCAGTTCGGAATCAAACCGCATCCATTCTCCGGTTGCGGGATGCACGAAGCCAAGTGTTTTGGCGTGTAGCGCTTGCCGCGGAATGAGCTTAAAGCAATTGTCCACAAACTGACGGTACTTCGAAAACACCGTTCCCTTCACTATGTCGCTGCCACCATACATCTCGTCATTAAAGAGTGGATGCCCCAGGTATTTAAGGTGCGCCCGAATCTGGTGAGTACGACCGGTTTCGAGTTTGCACTCCACCAGCGAAACATAACGCAGTGTTTGCAACGTTCGATAGTGGGTAATAGCCGTTCGCCCAAAGTCGCCCTCCGGAAAAGCGGTAGTTAACCGCCGGTCTTTCAGGCTGCGCCCCACGTTCACGTTAATCGTGCCACTTGGTGGTTCGGGCTCGCCCCAGATCAACGCCCAGTAGGTACGCTCGATGGTGTGATCAAAAAACTGCTTGGCCAAGTGAGTCATGGCAGTCTCGGTTTTTGCCACCACCAGTAGGCCAGAGGTATCTTTATCAATCCGGTGCACCAATCCCGGTCGCCCATCGTTGTTCGGCATCGTAGGCAGATGTTGAAAGTGCCATGCTAGCGCATTTACGAGTGTACCGCTCCAATTCTGATAAGCCGGGTGAACGACCATACCAGCTGGCTTATTCACCACCAGCAGACTATCGTCTTCATAAACAATGTTCAGCGCGATGTTTTCCGGAACTACATCGGAGTCGCGGGTTGGCTCGGGTAACGCCACCACAATCACATCGTTCGGATGAACTTTGTAATTGGGTTTGATTGCCTTTTCGTTTACGCGGATGAAGCCATCGTGCAGGGCTTGCTGCACTTTCGTGCGGGTCACGTTGGGCAACCGGTCCATCAAAAACCGATCAATGCGCAGCAAGCTTTGTTTAGGATCTGCTACAATGCGATGATGTTCGAATAACTCATCATCACGTTCGTCTACTTCTTCGCCCGAATTCACGGGCGCAAAGGTAACATTAAATCACTCCCTGGGCCTGCATGGCGTTGGCTACCTTGAGGAAGCCGGCAATGTTAGCCCCCACCAGGTAGTTGTCGGGCTTGCCATACTTGCTGGCGGCTTTCAACGATGCCTCGTGAATGTCTTTCATGATGCTGCGCAGCCGGGCATCTACCTCCTCGCGTGTCCAGTTTGCGCCCATGTAGTTCTGCGTCATCTCCAAACCCGAAGTGGCCACTCCGCCCGCATTGCTGGCTTTGCCAGGCGCATACAACACACCGCCCCCAATCAGCAGATTGATGCCTTCAATAGTAACAGGCATGTTGGCGCCTTCGGCTACCAGCTTAACGCGATTGCGAATCAACGCTTCCGCATCCTTACCGTTCAACTCATTTTGTGTGGCACAGGGAAACGTGCAGTCGGCTTTGATAGCCCACAGCGGGTTATGATCGGCTTTGGGATCGTTGGCCTGATAGTGGCACTTGTAGTGATCGGCATATTCCTTGATTCGCCCCCGACGCACGTTTTTAAGTTCTTTGATGAACTCTAGTTTTTCGGCCGTGATGCCCGTTTCATCGTATACAAATCCATTGGAGTCGGACGCAGTCAGCGCTTTGCCGCCCATGTGAATAATTTTTTCGATGGCATATTGCGCCACGTTGCCTGAGCCCGATACGATGCATGACTTTCCGTTTATGGAGTCGTTCTTCGCCAGTAGCATGTTCTCGGCAAAATAGATCAAGCCGTAGCCGGTTGCCTCCGTGCGAATCAAGCTACCGCCCCAGCCAATGCCTTTGCCGGTAAACACTCCGGTAAATTCATTTTTAATTTTCTTGTATGCGCCAAACATGTAGCCGATTTCGCGCGCGCCCACGCCAATATCGCCGGCAGGAACATCCATACGGTGGCTGATGTGGCGCGCCAGTTCGCTCATAAAGGCCTGGCAGAATCGCATCACTTCGTTGTCGGATTTTCCTTTCGGATCAAAATCACTGCCGCCCTTTCCGCCACCCATCGGTACACCCGTGAGGGCATTTTTGAAGATTTGTTCGAATGCCAAAAATTTCAGCACACTTGCATTTACAGACGGATGGAAGCGCAGCCCGCCCTTGTAGGGGCCAATGGCGCTGTTCATCTGCACGCGGTAGCCTCGGTTAACGTGTACATCGCCCCGATCATCCTGCCAGGTGACACGGAAGGAAATCATCCTTTCCGGCTCCAACATCCGCTCCAGAATTTTCAGTTTGGCGAACTCCGGGTGTTTTTGAAAAACGGGGGCCACGCTCTCAATTACTTCCTGAGCGGCTTGCAAAAACTCAGGTTCATGGGGATTGCGGTGCTTTAGTTGGGCGAGTAGTTCGGAGGTGTTCATAACAGAAAACGGGTTAAAAAATTGGTGCCAGGCGCCTGCCCGACAACGCCAATATTACAAGGTGGCGTCCCAATAAAAAAAGATTTTTGTCAGCTTACGAGGCCAACTAAACGAACAAAGCGGTGCTAGTCTGGCAGGTATTTTTGAAAACGTCCGTAGAGCCAGGTGCCCACCAGGGCTGCTAACAACACCACGGCCGAGACCCAGGCGCCAGTACCTACTTGCACGTACAGCGGACCCGGACAGGCGCCCGTGAGCGCCCACCCAAAACCAAAGATGAAGCTGCCGATGATGATTCCATGATGGTACACTTTTACCGGACGCTCTACGGTTTCGCCTGCCCAGGTTTTCGCACCGAATTTTTGTAATAGAAAAATACCCAACGCTCCGGTTGGAATGGCGGTCATGAAGATTCCAAACATATGGAAACCCTCAAAGCGAAACATCTCTTGCATGCGATACCACGAAATGGCCTCGCCTTTCGTTAGGGCTAAGCCAAAGAAGGCGCCCACCAACACGTACACGATTTTTTTCATGTGCTAACTTTTCTAAATCGAATTGGGGATTGACAGGTTCAGACTCATTTTATAACGAAAGAATCCAGGGCAAGACAAAGGCTGAGAAAACAATGCCACCGGCAAAAAAGCATGCGGTAGCCAACAGCGATGGCCATTGCAAAGCGGAGAGCCCCAGAATGCCGTGTCCGGATGTGCAACCCCGCGCGTAACGCGTTCCAAAGCCTACCATCACACCACCCGCGATCAAAAGCAACCAACCCTTTACAGTAGCGAGTTGCTGAAGATTGAAAAGCGATGGCGGCAACAACCCCGGCTCGTGCGGAACATTTTTCGACTCCAGGTAGGCCACGGTCTGGGCACTGATTTGGATGGGCTCGGGATTACGGAAAACCACACCTCCCAAGAATCCCCCTAGCACCAAACCAATCGCGAAAAGCAGATTCCAACTGTCTTTTTTCCAATCGTAAGTAAAAAGCGGCAGGTTGGCCGGTACACACGCGGCACAAATTTGCCGGAAGCTGGAAGAGATGCCCAAGCGCTTATTACCTATCCACAATAACAGCGGAACGGTAAGACCAATACAGGGGCCCGCTACGTACCAGGGCCAGGGTTTGTAGAGAATTTCCATCGATAACAGTTTGACCGAAGGCGCAAGTTAATTAATCTACTGAATTTGTAGAGAATAGATCAGAAAACTTGATTGTGTGCCCCCGCGTGAAGCCAAAAGCGCCGAGTGTAAAAAAATGGATGTGAGTGTGTGTGGGTTACTCCACCTCCACAATGATCTCAATCTCCACCGCAATGTTGCTGGGCAACGCATACATCCCTACGGCCGAGCGCGCGTGTTTCCCCTTCTCGCCAAAAACTGCCACCATCAAATCAGAAAAGCCGTTGATGACTTTCGGTTGATCCGTAAAGTTTTCTGTGCAGTTTACCATGCCCAGCACTTTTACAATTCGCTTTACGCGATTCAAATCGCCCAGCTCTGCTTTCAATGTTGATAGGAGTGCAACGCCGGTTTGTCTGGCCGCCTGCACGCCTTGCTCCAGCGTTAAGTCTTTGCCCACCTTGCCGGTGATGTTCGTATTGTCGGCCCGAGTGGGGCCATGGCCTGCCAAATACAAAAGGTTACCTGTGCGAACCGCCTTGACGTAGTTGGCCATCGGTGGCGTAGGCGGAAAAAGCTCGATGCCGAGTTCTTTCAGTTTCTTATCGAAATCAACTTTTTGGGCGGATGCTAGTGTAGCCGCGGATACAAACAGAAGCAGCGTGAAAATTCTCATCGTAGTCTGGGTTTGAAGAACCAAGATAAGAAAAATCACGCTGCTTGCGTAGCCCCCTGATAGGTTCGCGGATGGCGCGAACCCGCGTTTAGTTCATAGCGGGCTCGGGAGTTCTACGGGTAATGCGCTCAATTACTTCGGGCATTTTTTCAATCGCACTTGCCAAAGCGGATGGACTCTTGGCCGGAACAAAGTTGATCATCTCTCCGCGGGTTACCAGGAAGCCCAGCGGTTCCAGTCCAAATCCTGCACCTGCTCCTGTTCCCTCGCCTTTGCTGTGGCTCTTGCCTTCTTCGCCCTCGCCACCGCCAAAGCCAAATCCTAAACCTACCCGCATTACCGGCACACAGGTAAACTCACCTAATTTGAATTCTTTACCAATGACCGTTTCGGTTTTGGTTTCATTTTTTAAGAACTCAGTCATTCTGCTCAGTACATCCTCCACGTTTGTTTTCATACAGATGTGTGTTTAAAGGTTGAACAAATTATCTCCAAAGTGCGGCCAGCATCCGCACTACTCGGTTTTCCATTTCACACTCCAAGGCCCACCGACCCTGAAAGTTTACTTCGAAGCGATAAGCAGGACCGGCCCAACGGCTCAACCACCAAAGCGCGGGAAAGAGCGGGCCGTTCCATGCAAAATCGTCTGTATCCAGTGTCAGAAAAAAGCGCTGAACATGAAAGCTGCGCAGCAACGCTTGGGTTTTTCGATAGGGAAAGGGCTTGCGCCTTTTGGATGACTGTACCGGCTGAGCCGACTTTACGGACGAGCGGGGAAGGATGGGAAAAACCCTTTCCCATCCCCAAACCCTAACCACGATGCGCCACGGATCGGTTAAAAAACATACCTCCAGCGGATACATGCGAAGCCGGTAGAGATGTTGTGTGGTGGAAAACCTGATTAACACAGGAATAAACAATACCCACACAACGGCTACCAATACTACACCGCTTACGATCCATAGCACGATCATACTTGAAATATATCGGAAGGTAGGGGCATACCGAAGCGGCCACCATGATTTTCGTCAGTTGGTTGTGGGACACGCCCCAACGTTTATTGCCTCTATATCGCGAAAAGCCAAACGCACCCGCGCGCTGTATTCCTTTCACATGAGTTACTTCGCCAAACGCCTGTAGGCGCCAGATTTTATGCAGGCATATTAAGTTTATGTGTTTCAACAGACAGACATAACTAGAAGCTGATGAAGAAATGTAGCCTGGCCCCGGAAGCTGGCTTTTTTTGTCTATTTTTCCTTGCAATATGACAGCCGAAGAAAAACGTTTGTTGGAAGACCGCAAAAAAGAAAAGAACTGGCGGTTATGGGGGCCTTATTTGTCGGATCGGCAGTGGGGCACCGTGCGCGAAGATTATAGTCCAAATGGAGATGCATGGAACTATATCACGCACGATATGGCACGCAGCAAAGCGTACCGCTGGGGCGAAGAAGGTATTGGCGGCATTTGCGATGATCAACAACGACTCTGCTTTGCGCTTGCGCTCTGGAACAAAAAGGAC
>JBIIVI010000004.1:0-36099 GCA_044339555.1 Cyclobacteriaceae bacterium
CAAGGGGTAGGTACCTTCCTGGTCAACCGGGTTTTGAGTGGCCAGCACCAGAAAAGGCTTATCGAGGGTGAAGGTAGTTTCGCCAATGGTTACCGTCTTTTCCTGCATGGCTTCCAGCAGCGCGCTCTGCACCTTCGCGGGCGAGCGGTTGATTTCATCTGCCAGGATGATGTTCGCGAAAATCGGGCCCTTCTTTACTTCAAACTTGCCTTCCTTTTGGTTGTAGATCATGGTACCCACCAGATCGGCCGGCAGCAGATCGGGCGTAAACTGAATGCGCTGAAAATCGAGGTGCAACACGCGCGCCACCGTGCTGATGGTGAGTGTCTTCGCCAATCCGGGAACGCCCTCCAACAAAATGTGGCCGTTGGTAAACAGACCGGCCAGCAGGCGATTGACCATATACTCCTGCCCCACGACCACCTTGCCGACCTCGTCAATCACCTGGCGAATTTTCTGCTTGTGTTCCTGATGAAGTTCGGATGTGCCTGCCACTGACATGTTAGATGCTCTTTGTTAAACAAAACGCAATATTAATTAAAAATGCCTGCAATAACTTTACGGCTTATTTGCTGATAGTGGCTATGCGAACATTGGTGATTGGGGACATCCATGGGGCGCTTCGGGCGTTGCTGCAATGCCTGGAGCGGGCACGCTTTGACTATAAGAAAGATACCCTGATTTGCCTGGGCGATGTAACGGATGGCTGGCCCGAGACGAAGGCCTGCATCACCGAACTGAAAAAGATCAAACACCTGGTGTACATTCTGGGTAACCACGACTGGTGGACTCGCGAGTGGATGGAAACCGGCACCGCAGACGATAATTGGCTAAAGCAGGGTGGTGCAGCTACGGTGGCCTCGTACGCGGGCAGGCCCTATGCGCCGCATCTTAAATTCTTACAAAAAGCTGCCCCTTTCTTTGTGGCCGACAACCGGTTGTTTGTACATGCCGGCATCGACCCACACAAGCCGTTGCAGGTGGACGACTGGGATACTTTTTTGTGGGATCGGGCGCTGGCAAAATCGGCCCTGCAAGCAGCTGCATTTGGCAGTCGCAGCAAGCTCACGGCGTTTGATGAAGTGTTTGTGGGACACACACCCGTCTTTACAGGCAAGCCTACTGTAGGCGGTGGCGTTTGGCTGATGGATACCGGCGCGGGCTGGCATGGCGTGCTTACGCTGATGGACGTGCACACCAAAGAATGCTTTATCAGCGATGCGGTGCCCACGCTGTATCCGGGGGTGGTGGGGCGGGGAAACAAAAAAGTCGCCTGAAAAATTACTTTTTAAGAGTGAGCTTAAAATAAACGAGCAGCGCACTCAATCCGCAGATAATGCCGTTGCAGATGATCACGGGCCACAGCATCAGCTGAACTCCGTATACCAGCCATACAATCGTGCTGGTAAACACAATCAGCATCATGGTCATGCTTAGGTCGCCCGCGCTGCGGGTTTGCCAGGTTTTATACACCTGCGGAATAAAAGTGACGCTGCTCAAAAAGGCGCCCAATAGGCCTACGACTTCAATCCAATTCATGCTGTTTGACTTGATGCAAATGCCAAAGAAACTACGTTTTAGCAAATAGAAAAATCCGCTCCCCTCTCCTGTGGAGAGGGGTCGGGGGTGAGGTCAAACTCAAACCACACAAAATACCCGTTCCCGCCCCCACTGACCGCCAACCGGAAGCACTGGCGAGGTTATAAAATAAATCACCCTTACCTTCGTCTTCCTAATCACATGCCTGCTTCCCGAATTACCCTCGCTCACGTTCTTCGCACCATCGTTTGGCCCCGCAAAAAGCTGCTGCTGCTCGGCCTCGTGCTCATCCTCATCAGTCGATTGTCTGGCCTGGTGTTGCCGGGTGCAACTAAATTCCTGATTGACGATGTGATCGTCAACAAAGACCTGTACATGCTCAAGTTGGTGCTGGCCGCGGTCATTGGCGCCATCGTGCTGCAAGCCATTACGTCTTTTCTGCTTACCAAACTCCTCAGTGTGGAAGCTCAACACCTCATCAGCGTGTTGCGTGTGAAGGTGCAAAAGCAGGTGTTGCAGTTGCCGATTCGCTTCTTCGACAATCAGAAATCGGGCGCGCTGGTTTCGCGCATCATGAACGATGTGGAAGGCGTACGCAACATCGTGGGCACCGGCCTGGTACAACTGGTGGGCGGCATCATCACCGCAGTCATCAGCTTGGTGTTGCTCATCCGGATTTCCCCGCTCATGACATTGTACGTGCTCGTGCCCATCGCCATCTTCGGCATCATCTCGCTCAAAGCCTTTGCCTACATCCGCCCGATCTTCCGCGAGCGCGGCAAGATCACCGCAGAGGTCACGGGTCGCCTCACAGAAACACTCAATGGCGTGCGTGTCATCAAGGGGTTCAATGCCGAGCAACAGGAAATCCGCACCTTCGAACAAGGTGCCGAAAAACTTTTTTTAAACGTAAAGAAAAGTCTCACCTCCACCAGCCTCATCACCAGCCTCGGCACGTTTCTGCTGGGCCTCGCCAGCACCGGCATCATGGGCATCGGTGGGTATCTCATCATGCAGGGCAACCTCACCTTTGGCGATTTCCTCTCGTTCACCATTTACCTCGGCTTCATGATCGCGCCCATCATTCAAATGAGCAACATCGGCAGCCAGCTTACCGAGGCATTTGCAGGTTTAGACCGAACCGAAGAACTCATGAACCTCGCCATCGAAGATGACGGCACCACGCGCACCACCCGCCTCGGGCACATCAACGGCCACGTCAAGTTCCAGAACGTTTCATTCGCGTACGAAGAAGGCAAGCCGGTGCTGAAAGACATCTCCTTCGAAGCGCCAGCCGGCAGCGTTACCGCCTTAGTGGGCACGTCCGGTTCCGGCAAAACCACCATTGCTGGTTTGGCCGCTACATTCCTCAACCCCGACAGTGGCACGATTACCGTAGACGGCACGGATCTGGCTACCGTTTCGCTCGCCAGTTTCCGAAGCCAGTTAGGTGTAGTGCTGCAAGATGATTTTCTGTTCGAGGGCACCATTCGCGAAAACATTCTATTCCCACGGCCGCAGGCAACCGAGGCGGAACTACAGCAGGCCATTCGGGCCGCTCATGTGGACGAGTTCACCAACCGCTTTGAAAATGGATTGGATACCGTCATTGGCGAGCGCGGTGTAAAACTTTCGGGTGGCCAGCGGCAGCGCGTGGCCATCGCTCGGGCCATTCTGGCCAACCCGCGCGTGCTGATTCTCGATGAAGCCACAAGCAGTCTTGATACCGAAAGCGAGAGCTACATCCAGCAAAGTCTACAGCAACTCATGCAGGGCCGCACCACCTTCGTAATTGCCCACCGCCTCAGCACCATCCGGCAAGCCACGCAAATCCTCGTCATCGAAGATGGCCAAATTGCCGAGCGTGGCACACATGAAGAACTCATCGCCCGCCAGGGCCGGTACTACCAACTGTACACCTACCAGGCGCGCATTTGATTCGGCAGCTGTCCGACACCGGCTTGTTCTGACAAAGGTGTTTTTGGGGGCGTGCCCACGCGAGGCGCGTGGTCGGGTTTTCGCTTTTACTCCGCCCCCGGCCGCGCATCACCCACACGGGGTGCGGGGTAATCGCTCAACCCCTCACGCAGGCACGAGCTGCTCGCGCAGGCCACCCCTGTATTCTCTTCGTGGGCACTCTATGACTAAATTCGCAACTTTTGGTTTTTCTGAACATTTGGTCCCCGCGGGGTCTTCGTTTCGAGACCCCGCAGCAACCAGAATAGAAACAAAACACGCGGTCTGCTAGAAACAAATTCCCGACTTTTGATTTCTCGAAAATGTCATTGCTTGCTTACCAATCCGTGCCGGTCGTTCGATTAGCGCTACCTGAGGCGGAGGCTCAAGGTTTGTCAGTATCAGTATTGCGGGAAGACTTGAATCACGCTCATGTATCTGGCAACAAATGGTGGAAGCTGCAACCGAATCTGGAAGCAGCCGTGCAGCAAGGCCATCGTCAGCTGCTCACCTTTGGCGGATCGTACTCCAATCACATCTACGCAACCGCTGCGGCCGCCCGCGAAGTAGGACTTGAATCAGTCGGCATCATTCGAGGCGAGCACGTTACAAATCCTACCCTTCGCTTTGCCGAATCCTGTGGTATGCAATTACATTTTGTGGCACGTGCTGAGTATCGGAATAAAACCGAGCCCACTTTTTTGGAAACGCTGCTCACACAATTCGGCCCAAGTTATGTACTTCCTGAGGGCGGCACGAACGTATTGGCCGTTGAAAGCTGCGCGCGGTGGGGCGAACTCCTGTGGAGTCAGTACCAACCAGATGTGGTGATTTTGCCCGTTGGCACCGGCGGCACACTCGCCGGCCTGGTGGTGGGATTGGCGGGAAGGTGTCAGGTCATTGGTTTTTCGGCACTCAAGGGTGGCCACTTTCTCACCGATGCGGTGGCAACCCTGATCAAGCAAAATGCCGGCCGAGACTACCCAAACTGGCACATCGAAACATCCTACCATGAAGGCGGCTACGGAAAAACTACTCCAGCCCTCATTCAACTAATAACAGAAATTGAAAACAAGTCCGCGGTACCACTCGACCCCGTGTACACAGCAAAGATGGTCATGGGCGTACGTGCGTTGATCGCACAAAAGAGGTTTCCGCGCGGAAGCCGAATTTTGGTTTTACATACCGGTGGGTTGCAGGGGCGAAGTGGCGGCAGTTACACCAGCACCACCTAATTGCGGATCACGCCGCGAAGCCAGGTAAACAATCGCAAGCCCCCTTTTTCTTCCGGAAAAATGCTTCCCTCGCCCGCGGCTTTTACTTTCTCAATCGTGTAAAACGCAGTGGGCAAAATCACACGTAATTGTTCGATCAGCGCATCTAAGTGTTCACGGTTCAACACGGTAAACACCAGGTTCTCCGGGCCGTCCGGACCTTCCGCATTCACGCGCGTGAACCGAAACTGCCGGTCGCTCAGGTATTGGAGCAACGGTTGCACTTCTTTGCGGGTAATGATCCGGACGATCACCTTGCCATAGGCGATCCGCTCCTCGATGATCATGCCAATAAAAATGCCGGATGCAAATCCGGCGGGATAGGCAATGTAACACACCCAATTGTCCAGGTGTGAAAAAATCTGGCGGATGGCCATCAACCAGATAAACGACTCAAAGAAACCCAAGATGGTAGACGTGTAACGCCTTCCGCCCAACATGTAGATGATGCGAATGGTATTGATCGACACATCGCAAATGCGGGCCAGAAAAATCAGCACCGGCAAAATCAGGTAACTGAAAATGTTTTCAGAAAAACCGAGGTCTTCAATAAAAAAGTTATCCATGATCAGTTTCGTAAAAGGGCTTGTAACAAATCCGGGAGTTTCCCAAAGGCGCAGATTTCAATACTCGTCTTGCCGCGATCAGCCAGCTTTTCGTTGTAGCGCGAAATGTAGATTTTTTTGAACCCTAACTTTTCCGCTTCGCTGATGCGTTGCTCAATCCGGTTCACCGCCCGCAACTCCCCGCCCAATCCCACTTCGGCCGCGAAACAAAACTTGTCGGACACCGGCACTTCCTCCAGCGAAGAAATCAGCGAAACACAGAGCGCCAAGTCAATGGCGGGGTCTTCCACGTAAATGCCTCCGGCCATATTGACAAACACATCTTGCGTACCCATGCGAAAACCGCAGCGTTTTTCCAGCACCGCCAACAACATGTTCAACCGCTTTTGGTCGAAGCCGGTGGGCGTGCGTTGAGGTGTGCCATAAGAGGCAGGACTTACCAGTGACTGGATTTCGATCAGCAACGGCCGATTGCCTTCAATCGTAGCGCCAATGGTAATGCCGCTCAGGGGCTCGTCTTTTTGTGAAATGAGAATCTCGGATGGGTTCGTAACCTGGCGTAATCCCGAGCCGAGCATTTCGTAAATGCCGATTTCGCTGGTGGAGCCAAACCTGTTTTTAGTGGTGCGTAAAATCCGGTAGGTTAAATGGCGGTCGCCTTCAAATTGCAATACGGTGTCTACCATATGTTCTAACACCTTGGGGCCCGCGAGTGTTCCGTCTTTCGTGATGTGACCGACCAAGAATACAGGTGTGTTCGTTTCTTTGGCAAACTTCATCAACTCGCCCGCACATTGGCGAACCTGCGCTACACTGCCCGCCACGGATTCGATGAGGGGCGAAAACAGTGTTTGAATCGAATCGATCACCACCACTTCGGGCTGCAACGATTCAACCGCTCCGAAGATATTTTTTGTGTTGGTTTCGGCCAGCATGAAAAAATTCGGTGCGGAAGTCTCGGGCGCAATTCGGGTAGCCCGCATTTTTATTTGCTGATCGCTCTCTTCGCCCGACACGTAAAGCACTTTCAACTGGTTCAAAGCAAGTCCAATCTGCAACATCAACGTAGACTTTCCGATGCCCGGCTCACCACCAATCAACACCAACGATCCCGGCACGATGCCGCCCCCTAATACGCGGTTGAGTTCTTGGTCCGGAGTGAAGATGCGTTGTTCTTCGCCCTGAGTGATTTGAGCCAGCGTTTTAGGTTGTGCGATTCGCTTGTTGCTCTCGGTGCGCCACTCGTTTTTTGAGGTGTCTGCCTTCGCTACTACTTCCTCTACAAAACTGTTCCAGGCGTTGCAGGACGGACACTTGCCTAACCACTTAGCGGACTCATAGCCACAGCTTTGGCAGAAGAACAGGGATTTTGCTTTTGCCATTGCGGTTTGTTAAAGATTTGTGGGGTTGAGTTTCAACAAACAAAGCAACCAAAAAATTTCAGGGTGACAAACCGGGCAAAAGTCATTTGCATGAAAAGCCGGGATTTTTATCTTTACCTCTTAAGTTACCTAACCCTATGAAAAACACTTTTACAATTTTGTTTTTGAGCGTGGTATTTTTTATCCACGCGCAAAAGTCGCCTATCAAGTTCGGAAATATTCCGATGGAGGATTTGCAGATGAAGCAGTACGATAAAGATACCACCGCAGCAGCGGTGGTGCTGGCTGATTTCGGCCACGCGTACATTACTGTAACATCAGTAAGTGCCACTTTGCAGTTTGAGCATCACGTACGGATCAAGATTCTTAAGAAAGAGGGGCTGTCGTGGGCCAATGCAGGCATTCGACTTTTTCACAATGGCTCGGATGAAGAGCGGATCGCGAACCTCAAGGGCGCGTCATACACGCTGGAAGGGGGCACATTGGTGGAAACCAAAATGGAAAAAGGCAACACGTTTAAGGAGAAAATCAATCGGTATTTCAACAATACCAAATTCACCATACCCAATGCCAAAGTGGGATCTGTCATTGAATATGTGTACACCGTCCATTCCGACTTTCTCACCAACTTTCCGAATTGGCAATTTCAGCGTTCCATCCCTACTCGGCACAGCGAATACTACGCGACTTTTCCCGATCTTTTTACCTTCAAACAGTATATGCAAGGATACATTTCGGTGAATGATTATGAAGTAACCGATAAAAACTCCCCAAATCTGCCGGCCAAAATGCACCATTGGTTAGTAAAAGACGTGCCAGCATTTAAAGCGGAGCCTTTTATGACATGCGAAGAGGATTATGTTTCTAAAATAAACTTCGCTTTGGCATACATCGATTACCCCAATCAACCTACAAAAGAAGTCATGGGCACTTGGGAAAAACTGAACAACGATCTGTTGGAAAGCGAAGACTTCGGCCAGGCGATTGAAAGAACCATGTTCTTGAAAGAAAAAGCCATTGCTTTAACTGCTGGCATCACTGATCCGCAGAAGAAAATGGAGGCGATCCACACTTACGTAAAAACAAACATAGAATGGGATGGCGAAAAAGATTACCTGCTGGGCAATCCCAAAAAAATCATGGAAGAAAAGAAAGGAACCTCGGGTGACATCAATTTGATTCTGGCTTCCATGCTCCAAAAAGTGGGATTAGATGTAGACATGGTGCTGCTAAGTACCCGCGATCACGGTTTTGTGCGCGAGCAATTTCCGATGCGGCGTCAATTCAATTACGTGGTGTGCGGGGTTAATCTCGAGGGCAAACGATACCTGTTGGATGCCACTGAACCGCTGCTTCCGTACAATGTGCTGCCCGAACGTTGTTTGAATGGCAAGGGCTTTGTTGTATCGGCCACTAAATCCGGCTGGACGCCCATCGTGGCCCCAGCTAAAGAACGGCACGTGGTTAATGCTGAACTCACGCTCACCGAAGAGGGTGAGTTAAAAGGAAAAGTCACGCAAGTGCACGAAGGATATGGAGCCTATGAGGCGCGGCAGGCGTTGAAGAAACATGGCGAAGAAAACTATGTGAAGAACTACTGCGCCCGCGACAACTGGACGGTGGAAAAAAGTGAAGTGGCCGGTCAGAAAGAACTTAACAAGCCAGCTCAGGAAGTTCTTACGGTTTCGATTCAGGATCATGCGGTGGTAGCGGGAGATGTGATTTACGTCAGCCCCTTTGTACACGGGCATTTAACCGAAAATCCGTTCCGCTCAGAAAAACGCGAGTATCCAGTTGACTTTGGCACGCCCCGCGAGAAAGTGGTGATGACCAAACTCAAATTACCCACCGGCTACATCATTGAAGAAACGCCTGGAAATAAAGCGATCGCGTTGCCCGGAAATACCGGGCGTTACATCTTCAGCATCACCAGAGTATCACCCACCGAAGTCATGTTAGTTAGCACCTTCCAGATTTCCAAAAATCTGTTCTCTCAAGAAGAGTATGGAAACCTGCGCGAATTCTATAGCCAGGTGGTAGCAAAACAAGCGGAGCAGATTACGGTTAAGAAAGTAGGTCCATGATTTCGCTTTGTTTGTTATTGTTGCTGGCAAGCCCGGCACCGGGTACGGCCAAAGACCTGAAGTATCCGGTAAGTGCGTTGAGTGAAACCTTAACCAAAGATGTCAATGCGGTGGTGCGCATGAATCAAGAGCGGTTTATCATCGAATCCGCCAAAAACGCACGCTACACGGTGTTAAAGGCCGTCACCATTCTAAACGAAAAAGGAAATCAGTATGCGATTGAAGTGATCGGGTACGATAAGCTCACCAAGGTAGCTTCCTTATCCGCCAATGTGTACAACGCCCTGGGCGAGCCAATCAAACGACTAAAGAACGCGGACATCCTGGATATGGCAGCTTTTGATGGATTTAGTTTGTACAGCGACAACCGGTTGAAGGCCTTGGATCTTACCCAAGCCACGTATCCGTACACCGTTGAGATTGAGTATGAGTTGGACTACCGCGGACTTTTGTATATCCCTGGGTTTAACATACAAGATGGGGATCCTGTCTCAATCGAAAGTCAGTCGTTTGAGCTTACGTATCCGTTGTCGTTGGAGGCGCGCTACAAACTGGTGAACACCACACAGCAGCCACGCATCTTCACGACCGATAACAACAAAACCTTGCATTGGGATTTTCAAAATCTCACGCCCCTGAAAATCGAGCCGCTCAGTGTATCCAAACGCGAACAATTGCCACGCATTCTTATGGCACCCACCGCCTTTGAATACGATGGCTACCCGGGCAAGCTAACTTCCTGGAATGATTTTGGAAATTGGATTCGCACGTTGAATGCCGGGAGAAACTCCTTGCCCGCGACAACAGTCGACCATCTGAAAAAAATAACCGCTGCACTGAATACACGCGAGGAGAAAGTAAAAGCGGTGTATGAGTTCCTTCAGAACAAAACCCGCTATGTTAGTATTCAGTTAGGGATTGGCGGCTTTCAACCATTTGATGCTAACGTAGTAGATCAAACAGGATATGGCGATTGCAAGGCTTTGAGTAACTATATGGTCAGCATGCTCGGCACGCTCGGCATTCCTGCGAACTATGTACTCATCAGCGCGGGCGATGACTACACCCGCTTGCAAGAAGATTTTCCCAGCACCCAATTCAATCACGCCATTGCCGCGGTGCCCAACGGACAAGACACGCTCTGGCTGGAGTGCACCAGCCAAACCAATCCGTTTGGCTACCTGGGATCGTTCACTTCCAACCGAAAAGCGCTGTGGATAACCAACACGGGTGCGGCCATCGTTAAAACACCGCGCTATCGGGTGGAACATAACCGGCAGATTCGGTCAGGCAAAGTTGCCCTCGATGTGAAAGGCAACGCCACGGCCAGTGTACACACGCTGTACCAAGGTTTGCAATACGAAGCGCAGGGATTGCATCAGGTGATGCATGAAACCTATGAAGGCCAAAAAAAATGGGTGCAACAAACCACCCAGATTCCCATTTTCGATGTGAAATCTTTGGACTTAAAAAACAAGGGCGGCAAAATCGCTTGCGCGGAAGTGAAACTCAGCCTACAGCTAGACCGGTATGCAGCGGTAACCGGCAAACGGCTTTTTTTTCAACCCAATTTAATGAACCGGATTACGGATGTGCCCGAGCCGATGGAAAAACGAACCCGAAGTGTGGTGCGAAAAACGGCTTACGAAAAGATCGACAGCATCGAGTTTTCTTTTCCCGAAGGGTTGTACCCGGAGTTTCTTCCACCACCCACCAAGCTGGCCACTCGTTTCGGCTCCTACGAAAACGAATACCACATGGATGCTGGTAAACTATTGTTCATACGCAAAGTAAAAATGGTGGATGGAGAGTTTCCCCCTGAAACCTATTCAGAGCTTGTTGATTTCTATATGAACATGGCCAAAGCTGATAAAGCCAAGCTGGTGTTGCTCAGCAAAACGTAGCGCTTACTTCAAAGGCGAATTCGGTTCCTTCTTCAGGGCATTGTACACCAGCCGATCGGCCAGCCAGGGCCACCATTTATTCAGGAACACCGCCAGGCGGCCGTTGGTAGTCAGGATAATCTCGCGCTTGCGTTTTACCACGGCCCGGTAGATGTGTTCGGCTACTTCCTCCGCAGTCATCACCTTGCCTTCGTCCAACGAAGAATCGCCCTGGGCGGAGCCGTCTTTTACCAGCGCGCGTGTACGGATGTTGCTGGCCGTAAATCCAGGACAAGCAGTAAGCACATGCAGGTTAGCGTGTAAATATTCAGTCCGCAACGTTTCCAGAAAACCGTTCAGCGCAAACTTGGATGCTGAGTACCCGCTGCGGGCGGGCAAACCCCGGTACCCAGCAATGGACGACATGCCTACTAAAGAGCCGTGGTTCTTCGTGAGTTCGGGCAGACAGTATTTCGTTGCGTACACCACCCCAAAAAAGTTAATCTCCATCACCTGACGGATCACAGCCAAATCTACCTCTTCAAACAAAGCTCGCATGGAAATGCCCGCGTTTGCAATCAACACATCAATGCGGCCATAGGTTTGCAATGCTTGCTCGGCCATGTGTCGGTTATGATCTTCTATACTGGCATCAGCTACCAACGCGGCAACGGTTATGCCCGCAGCTTGTAGATCGGTCGTAGCCCTCTTCAACTCCGTTTCGTTACGGCCGGTGATAAAAATTTTGGATCCCCTTCTGCCAAATGCAAATGCCAACGCCTTTCCGATGCCGCTGCTTCCTCCGGTAATGATCACCACTTTGTCCTTCATGTGTTCAGCGGGTTAAACCCGGCTCACAAAACTAATTAAAAGCCTATTTTTGGAACCATGTGGGCCCTGAAACTCTTGTCGCGCCTGCCGTTGGGCGTGCTCTATCGGTTGGCAGATGTGTTATTCTTCATCAGTTTCTATGTAGTAGGATACCGAAGAAAGGTTGTGCGTGCCAACTTACAACGCGCCTTGCCGGAGTTAACGGATGCCGAACGCAGCTGTATTGAAAAAGAGTTTTTCAAAAACCTGGCTGACTACGGTGTGGAAACACTCAAGCTCCAAACGATGAGCCCCGGCGAGCTGCGCGAACGAATGGTCTATACAAACCCGGAGGTGCTCGACCCGCTGCGCCAGCAAGGCTTCCCGTTTATTGGATTGGCTTCCCACCAGTTTAACTGGGAATGGCTCATTGCCGCGGCGGGGCTCCAACTTACTGTGCCATTCGATTACGTGTATCAGGCCCAACCAAATTCTTTTGTGGATCGGCTTACCAATTACGGGCGTGGCCGCTTTGGCGCTTTTCCTATCCGCAGACAGGTGGTGGCGCGCGAGGCACTCAAGCGAAAGGAAATCTTCCGCGGCATTGCGATTGTGGCCGACCAGTTTCCGGGGCATTTGCATGACAAACGGTATTGGGCGCCTTTTCTTCATCAGGACACGGCTTTCTTTCAGGGCATTAATCAACTGGCGATTCTTACCCAGTACCCGGTGCTGTATGCACACATAAAAAAACGACAACGGGGGTATTATGAGATGGAGTTCATTCCACTGGCTCAACCTCCTTACGCAAAAGATTCCACTGTAGTCATCAGCCGGTACATCGAAGAAACCGAGAAAGCCATTCGCGCCCGACCGGCCGAGTGGTTGTGGTCGCACAAGCGTTGGAAAAAAAGCCGGGCCGACTGGGGCGATACGTGAGCAGGCGTTACTGCATCAGCATTTCAATGTCTTCGCGCGTAAGCGACTTCACCACGCTCTCTTCGTTTTGAATCAGCGTGTCCGACAGCTTGAGTTTGTGCTTTTGTAGTTGCAAAATCTTCTCCTCAACCGTGTTGCGAGTGATGAACTTGTAGATAAACACTTGTTTGGTTTGCCCGATCCGGTGAGCGCGGTCGATTGCCTGGGCCTCTACAGCAGGGTTCCACCAAGGATCCAACAAGAACACGTAGTCGGCTTCGGTCAGGTTTAGACCCAAGCCTCCTGCTTTAATGGAAATCAGAAATACCTTCAGCTGTGGATCTTTGTTGAATTTCTCTACTTGATCTTTGCGGTCGTTGCTGGAGCCATCCAGATAAGCAAAGGGAATCTTTTTCTGGTGCAACAGTTCCCTTACAATATCCAGGTGTTTTACAAACTGGCTAAAGATGAGCAGTTTGTGATTTTCGGCTAGCGCGCTCTCCAACATGTACCACACGTCTTCCAACTTGCCGCTATCACCCTTGTACTCGGGATCGATCATGCGGGGGTGGTTGGAAAGCTGGCGCAACTTGGTGAGACCTTCCAGAAGCATCATCCGCGAGTTGCCGAGACCTTCTTTGTCGATCTTCTCAAGAATCTTGTGACGATAGAAGTTTTTGGTCTCTTCGTATTTTGCCTCCTGCTCGGCCGACATGTTGGCATAATGAATGTTCTCCACTTTTTCAGGTAGCTCCCGCGCCACTTGCGACTTCAATCGTCTGAGCAAAAAAGGCTTGATCACCGCATTCAGTTTTTTGATCTTGGCCTCATCCCCTTTCTTTTCGATGGGTAGTTGGTATTCGTTGCGGAAGAACGTAGACCCGCCCAGCAAACCCGGGTTGACAAACGTCATCTGCGACCACAAATCCATCGTTGTGTTTTCCAGCGGTGTTCCCGTGAGCGTGAGCCGAAATCGGGATTTCAAATCCAAGACTGCCTTGGCAATATTCGAAGTGGGGTTCTTAATAACCTGCGACTCGTCCAGAATGATGTAATGAAAGTAAAATTTCTGGAGCGCCTCGCTGTCAAGCCGCACAATTCCGTAGGAAGTCAGCACGACATCGTACTTCTCAAACCGACTCACATCCTTGTTTCGCAGCGTGCCTGTGTAGGTGAAAATTTTCAGGTCTGGAGCGAACTTGCGGGCTTCCATTTCCCAGTTATAGATCAACGAAGTTGGCATCACCAACAGCGAAGTTCCCGGTTTACCTTTTTCTTTCTCAGCCAACAAAAGGGCCAGCGTTTGCACGGTCTTTCCTAAGCCCATGTCGTCTGCCAAACAGCCGCCTAAATGGAACTCATTCAAAAATCGCAACCAATTGTAACCTGCTTTTTGATACGGGCGTAACTCGCCTTTGAATCCCTTGGGTAGCGGGTAGTCCTTAATGCCCTCGAAGTCGGTAAGGCCCCTTAGCTTTTCGCTGATGTGTACTTTCGCCAAGTTGCCGTCTTCCAGTTCCTGCAGCAGATTCAGGTGGTGCTTTTTCAGCACCGGCTTCTCCGCGTCTCCGTGTGTTTCGCTCAGCGCAAAGAGATCACCGTATTTTACCAACCACGCCTCCGGGATGATCGCAATTTCGCCATTCGGTAATTTGAACTCGACCTTCTTTTTAAGAATGAGCTTGCGTAGTTCCTTGAAGGGGATTTCAAATTCTCCGAAACGAATCTTGGCGTGGATATCAAACCAGTCGATGTTTTCTTTCACCTCCAGTTCGAATACGGCTTTCCCCACAAAGTATTTCTTGTCGCGGTTTTCGGGTTGGCTCACCTCAAATCCAAGGTTGAGCAGGTTTACACGATTTTCGTTTAGCCAGCTAAACGCCTGTGCCTTTTCCACGGCACACCGAAAACCCTTGAGCGGTAGCCCGAGCTTGATCAGGGTCTGCGCAAATTTTTTCTCCGCTTCCACGTTTCGCTTCACGCGATGAAACACGTAGTCGTTCTCCTTTTTCTCGATGGTAACGCTCACGGGCATGTGGGTATCTCCGCGAAAGCGATGCTTCCCGTATTTGAACGACAGATCAAAAAAGATCTTGCCGGTTTCATCATCGGTCTTTGGCGTACTGGGCTCCTGCCCAAACAAATCCGGGGAATCCGTTTGCGAGTTGCTTTGCAGTTCGCTAAGTGTTAAGAGTGGGTGCGGCTCGTAGTTGCTCTTGTTGATTTCAAAACCCTTCACCTCCACATCATCGAAGGAAGCAATCAGAGGCGCCACAAACCGGTTGTAATAGGTTTCCTCCAGATTTTTGGGAATCACCACAAACTTCTTGTTCAAGAAGGGCTGCAGTTTTTTGCCGTCTACGTGCTTATCAAAACCATACAGCTTGCCCGCCACCACCAGCCAGGCAGGGTCTTTACAAACCAGGTAAGCCTGCGGGTTCGGCAGGTCAATCCGTTTGCCTTCGTGCGATAACGTGGGGTAATAGTTGGTGCTGTCTTCCCCCCGCGTAAAGTGAAATTGAATGCTGGCACGTCTTTCCAGAACTTCCAGCTTCTTCCAGGTGGGCTCGCCATCGTTACCCATCTCAAAAAGGAGCTTGCCCTTTATCTTCTCAAGGATATCCGACCGGCGTTTTTCCAGGTAACGCTCAATCTCCTCCTGCACCAGTTCGTTGCCCTTTTGTTTGTCGTACACCTTGGCGAAAAACTCGCCCGGCTTCATTTGCTTGGTAGAGAATTTCTTCAGGATGGCGTCCTGATTCATTTCATCCATGAGGCCAATCAGCTCGTAGTCGCGCGTGTCAAGCCCTTTGGCAAACTCGCGCGCATTCTTGGCAGAAATGTTTTGATGCTGATAGGTGAGTTTACCCTTCTCATCCAAATGCACAATGAAGGATTCGAACAAATACCCCAGGTACTCGTGCTGATACAGCGAGTAAATAATTTGAAACGGTTGTGCAGCCGAAACTTTCATGGGTGCGGTGTGCCAATTAGCACGCCTGAAAGCCGGTTTTTAGTACCTGCACAACAGGCGGACATGCAAGGTAGTAAATCCAGGCTGCAAAAACCTTGGCTTTTCGCCCCTTTTGGTACATCTTCATTACATGTACCTGGGCCTACAAATGCTCCACCGAAAAGGTTTTAGCTGCTTTTCGCGCGGGGTACAACGCAATCAGGGTCGTGCTGACTACGAGCATGGCGCCCGTCATGAGAAAGTCCGACACCTTCATCTTCACCGGGTAGGTGGTAGTGATGTCGCTTTCAATGCCCATGCCCACGAACCCGAATTGATCCTGCGCCCAGCATACCACTGCTCCGAGTACCAACCCGATAGCCGCACCGGTAAACGAAATCAGCGCACCTTCGGAAAGAAAAATCTGGCGAATCGTTTTTTCGGAGGCTCCCATGGCTGCCATCACAGAGATGTCCTTGCGTTTATCGATCGTGAGCATCATTAACGAAAAGAAGATGTTAATGGAACCCACCAGAATGAGTAATGAAAGTGCCAAAAACATGAAAAGCTTTTCCATTTTCAGGATGCGATAGATGTCTTTATGCTGTTCTTCATTGGTGAGCACAAGGTAGCTGTCTCCGAGCGCTGCTTTTAGTCGCTCCTGAGTGGCCGACACAGAGGCATTCGGCTGGAGCTTGATTTCAAGACTGGTGCGCTTGTCGCCATACTGCAGTAATTGCTGCATGAAGGCAAGCGGCACAAAAATATACTGGTCGTTGAATTGCTGTTCGATGGCGAAAACTCCCACCGGTAGGATGGTTTGGCGGGCATAAAGCCGGGACGGATCGATCGAGGCTCCGGCTGAGAGATTCTTGATGTAAAAGACTTGCAAGGGGTAAAAGGGCTCCTCCACATCTATCGTCAGAATTTGTTGAACACCGGTGCCGATAATAGCGCAGGGAATGGAATCGCCCTGGGTAAGTTGAAGCGCGCCTTGCACGATGCTGCTATCGAGTCGCTTCTGTTCCAGAAAATTATCGCTTACGCCCCGGAGAATCGCTACCATGTCGGCATCGCGGTAACGCACGTAGGCATAATCTTGAATTACTTCAGTCACCAACTCCACCCCTTCCACGGCCTCGATTTTTTGCATGAACGCAGCGTCCACCAAAAAAGATTTTCCGCGGGCTGCTTCAATCTTCAAGGGCGGATCGAACGCAGAATGCAACGAACGCAGCAAATCGCCCAAGCCATTAAAAACCGAAAGCACGATGATGAGTGCTGCCGTACACATGGCCACACCGGCCATGCCGAGCAACGAAATGATGTGGATAAAGTTTTTCTTCCGTTTGGAAACAAAGTACCTGCGGGCAATGAAGAACAAAAAACTCACAGGGCTACTTTTCTTCCGATGGCGGAGGGATGTGCAGGTTCCGAATCAGGTCGTCCATCCGCTGCGCTTTTTCTTCAAGCTCATCGTTAACAAATACAAGCAGGGGCACAATACGAACCTGGTTGCGAATGCGCTCGCCCAAAGCTTTGCGAATTTCCTTTTTGTGGACGTCCAGCTTGCGCAGGATTCCCTCTTTGTCTTTGGCCAGCAACATGCTGATGTACACGCGCGCTACTGATAAATCCGGGCTGATGCGCACTTCGGCGATGGAAACAAACGCGTTGTCCAGCACGCCGCGTTTATCGCGCTGAAAAACATCGCTCAATTCCTTCTGGATTAGCTTGCTAACCTTCTGCTGACGTACGGTGCCACTCATGGGGCAAAGATAGCGAAGGCGGGCGGTAAAAAGCTATTTAAGAAAACCGGGCAGGTAAGCGCTTACTTCGTCTTGCAATGTTTACGAATGGCCGCTTTTGCATCCGCTGCACCGAGCTCGTCTGCTTTCTTCAAGTCAAGACAGCCATCGTAATTGTTGTTCATAGCCAGTTTGGCCAGGCCGCGTTGCAGATAGGTTTCGCCATCCGATGGGAACAGTTCAATGCTGGTAGTAAAGTCATCTACCGCTCCGGCATAATCTTCCTTTTCCATCTTAGCAAAGGCGCGGCTATCGTAATAGTCGGGATTGGAATCATCTAATTCAATTGCTTTGTCGAAATCGGCCAACGCGCCATCGGCATCTTGTTGATTGGTTTTTAGCAAACCGCGCAGGTGGTACGTATCCGGCTCTTGCGGATTTAACAGAATCGCCTGGTTATAGTCTTCAAGTGCCCCGGCAATATCTTGCTTGGCTGTTTTGGTAAGAGCTCGGTTTTCGTACTTGATGGGATCTTTGGCATCCAACTTAATCGCTTGATTGTAATCGGCCAGTGCCAGGTCATAATTGCCGGTATTGAAATACGCAACGCCCCGCAAGTTGAAGAGATTGGCATCGTTCTTGTCAAGTTCGAGTGCTTTTGTGTAATCGTCTATGGCACTAATGAATTCACCTAACTCAGCCTTGACGATGGCGCGATTGTGATACTTATCTGCATCTACCGGGCCCAACTCCAACGCTTTGGAGAAATCAAAATACGCACCTTGCAAGTCCTCGAGATTGTATTTGGCAAAGCCGCGGCTGGTGTAGGCGTCTGTCAGTTTGGGTTGAAAACGAATCGCTTTGTTTAGGTCAGCCAGCGCACCTTCATCATCGGCCAATCCAATCTTTGCTTCGCCCCGGTAGTTGTAGGCCTCTGCCAGCGTGGAGTCGATCTCCAGGGCAAACGTTAAATCCGCCACCGCGCCATAAAAGTCAGAAAGCCCCAGCCGGGCACGGCCTCGCAAAACGAGTGCGGCTTTGTTGCGAGGTGCGCCTTCCATCACTTTTGTAATCTCGGTCTGAGCCGCGGCAAACTCCCGGTTAGTGATTTTTTTCCGAACGGGCTCCAAGGGATCCGATGTTTGACCGTACAGCCAAGCCGGTAAAAGCAGTATTAAAAGTAAACGCATATCCTTTAAATCAGCAAGTTATAAAGTTTTAAGTACGATTATGTAATTACGGCCGCACAGCGCACGCAGTTCGTTACCTTCACGCATGTTGAAACCTGCTCGATGAAAAAAATACTTTTTTGCCTGTTCGTAGTAGCCTCCCAGCTATGGGCCCAGGAAAGGCCACTCGATATGAAGATGGATTTCGAAGAATACGATCCGCCTTCATCGTTGGTGGTGGCTGAACATCGGCTTAAGCGTGCCAAATTTCCATTTATCGATATTCATAACCACCAGTTTGATATGTCGCCCGGGCGGCTCAAAGAACTGGTAGCAAAAATGGATCAGTTGAATATGGCGGTGATGATAAACCTGAGCGGACGCGGGCGCGGCAGTGCGGACCACCTGCAAAAAGGCTACGAAAATATTCAGGCGTCTTACCCCGACCGTTTCGTGAACTTCACCAACGTCAACTTTGATGATATGGACAACCCCGACTGGACGAAGCGCACAGTGGTGCAGCTGGAGGAGGACGTAAAACTGCGCGGCGCAAAAGGTTTGAAGATCTACAAGAGCCTTGGCATGTTTACGAAAGACAGCAAAGGGAACCGCATTTCTATTGATGATAGTCGGATTGATGCGGTGTGGGCCAAGTGCGGTGAACTAGGTATACCGGTGCTGATTCACGCCGCGGACCCGCCCCAGTTCTGGCAGCCAATCGATAAAAACAACGAGCGTTGGCTGGAGCTAAAGCTACATCCCGGCCGCAGACACGATACAGATCCGGTAAAGTGGGAAACGATTATTGCCGAGCAACACAATGTGTTCCGGAAGCATCCCAAAACAAAATTCATCAACGCCCACCTCGGTTGGTTTGGCAGCAATCTGGCAAAACTGAGCGAGTTGATGGAAGCCTTTCCAAACATGTACACCGAAATTGGCGCGGTGATTGCTGAACTGGGGCGTCAGCCGCGCGCAGCCCACGCGTTTCTAACGAAGTATCAGGATCGGGTGCTGTTTGGTAAAGACAGTTGGGTGCCCGAGGAATACGAAACCTACTTCCGCGTGTTGGAAACCGAAGACGAATACTTCCCCTATCACAAACGCTACCATGCATTTTGGCGCATGTACGGGATTGGCTTACCGGATGAGGTGCTCAAGAAAATCTACTACAAAAATGCGTTGAAACTCTTGCCGAATATGGACGCATCGAAGTATCCAAAGTAGAGCGGCTACAGATGCCGCAACTCAGCCAGTTGATCCAACATCCAACCGGTAATGCTGAGCCGTGGTCGTGTGGCGGGAAGTACTTCGTGCTCCAGCAGGTCGCTGCGGAAACAAACTAATCGTCCGGCAATTGGCAGAACGTCCACGCTACCTGGCTCCAAATAAATGCGCAGTTGTCCACCTTCCTGGGCCGTCCAGTTTGGATTGAGGTAGCAGATCACCGACAGCCTCCGATGATCATCTTTCTTGAATTGATCGAGGTGCCGCTTGTAATAAGCCCCTGGCGGATAGATCGTCTGGTGAACCTCCACATCGCGCAAGCTCAAAAACAACGACTCCTTTAAAAAACCCCGCAAGGCGTGCAATCGCTCCAGATACACCTGTAGAGGAGCAGGAGCCTCCGTTTCCAGCCACTGAATCTGGTCGCCACGGATTGCTTCGTTCACCTGGTGGTGTTGGTTCTTGCCGATACCGGCCTGATGAAATCCCTCGGCCTTTGAAAAACTCTCGAGGGCCAGAATGGCGGCTACTTCGGCCGGGGCAAGAAAATGGTCGACCATGGCATAACCATGTTCCGCAATTCCATCGGCAATAATCTGGAAGGAATTTTGTAGTGTGCTTTCCACGATGCAAATTTAACGCGAATGAAACGGTTCCTGATTATTCTTTTAAGTGCCTGGTTGGCGGGCGCCTGTATCCCCAAGAAAGAAGTAAAACTCGTGCGGGTAGAAAACCTGCAACTGCAGAATGGTTCACAGGGTGCAATGCTGGCCGGAAACGCGGTGTTTTTTAACCCCAATACCGCGCGGCTTAAGTTACGCGAAGTGAGCATTGATGTACTCGTAGACAACAAAAAGGCCGCCCGCATCGATCAACAATTAAATGCCCTGGCCAAAGGCAACAGCGAGTTTTCCGTGCCTTTAGAAGTACAGCTGAACTTGAAAGAGTTTGGTTTGATGGACGCCCTACAAGGGCTGTTCGGCGGCAAGAAGTACCAGATTCAGTACATAGGCTACCTGAAAGTGAGGGTGAATGGCTTGCCCATGAGAATTCCAGTGAACCACAAAGAGGAGTTTAAGATGCGCTTTTAGCTGATCCGTGAGTAACCAGGCGATCATCATCACGCTCGTTTGTGCTCTGGCCATGGCGTTGGCGGTGCTCGCCCGGGTAATCGTGAAATGGAAACGCCAACGGCAGATTCTGGAACTACAAAGTCGGGAAATCCAAAAGCAACTCCGCGAAATCAATGAACAGAACGCCCGCCATGAAGAAATTCTTCGCCAGCGGCAACAGTTGATTAGTATTGTCTCGCACGATTTAAAGGGGCCCTTCAACCGCATTTTTGCGCTGGCGCAACTCATGGGCATGGGCGAACCGTTAACGGAACAACAAGCTGTTTACCTGAAACACATCCACCAGTTGGTGGCCGATGGGCTAAGCATGGTGCGGAATATGGTAGACACCCGCAAACTCGAAGGCGAGCTGGAACTTCACCCCGAAGTGGTTTCGCTACCGGAACTGCTGGAGGCGCTGGTGCAACAGTTCCGCGTGTTGGCCGACAAGAAAAAAATTGTGCTTCATTTTGAAAAACCTCCGCCCGCGCTTTTTCAGACCGATCGTGCCATGCTCAATCGTGTGTTGGAAAATTTGATTTCCAACGCCATCAAGTTTTCGAAAGAAGGTAAAGAAATTCATGTGTCGGCTGGCTCCGCTCCGGAAGCCGTTTCCATCACCGTGCAGGATCAGGCTCCGGGCTTTACACCGGAAGATCAGGAGCGCATGTTCAAAAAATTCCAGAAACTCAGTGCCCGCCCTACCGCTGGCGAAACAAGTACGGGGCTTGGGCTGTGGATTGTAAAAGTGCTGTGCGAGCGGCTGGGCGGCCAAATCGAATTGAAGACAGAACCCGGTGTTGGTTCCGCTTTCATCATTCGCCTGCCAGCAAAAATCAGCTAAAGAGATAGTAATCGTCTTCCTTGCCTTCCAAAATCGCAAGGAGCGACTCAATCACATTTTCATCTTTGATCACGTAGTCGCGCACACCCTTCTGGATAAAACTCAGCACCATTTGGCCATCGTCCAGCGCACTTAGCATAATCACCTTGTGGGTATCGGTAATCTTATCCTTTACCTGTTCGTACATCTCGATACCCGACATGCCGGGAAGCTTGTAGTCGATGATCATCACATCCGGCAACTTTCCATTGATCGACTTAAGGGCGTCTTCTGCACTGGTGTAAGCAGCTACCTTATAGTCGGCCTTTTGGCCCAATGCCTTTTTGATGAACTCCGCATAAATCTCGTCATCTTCTATCAGGCAGATGTTCATATGGGTCTCCACATTTTTAGGAGCGGCAATATAACAAGCTTTTTCTTTCGAACCGAAACGGCCAACCGATGAAAGTTAAAGAACCGACCCCCGTTTGTCATCCCGCAGGCAAATCGTAATTTGGCCAATGTAACGATTGAAGTGCTATGCGAATAATTTGTTTTTTTGCGGCCGTTGTGCTGCTGGCAGGCTGCGCCCAACCCGATTCCAAGAAAGTTTGGTTTACCGTTGAGTTTTCTAAATCGCTCTCCGAGCAAGCCCAAGATGGCCGCCTACTACTGCTGCTGGCCAACAACGACAAGGCCGAGCCGCGTTTCCAGATTAACGATGGCCTCAATACCCAAATTGTGTTTGGTATAGATGTCGAGGGCATGCAGCCGGGCCAGGCCATTGAAATTGGCCCCGATGCCATCGGCTTTCCCATCAAAACCATGAGCGATTTACCCGAGGGCGACTATTTCGTACAGGGCCTGCTCAATCGATATGAAACCTTTCAGCTAAAAACGGGTCACACGGTCAAGCTCCCGCCAGATCAGGGTGAGGGGCAGCAGTGGAACCGCAAGCCGGGAAACTTCTATTCCAAACCCGCGAAAATAAGTTTCAAAAAAACCGGGGCAACCACGCGTGTCGTGCTGGATCAGCAAATCGAGGCGATCAAAGAACCGACCGACACCAAATACGTCAAACACATCAAAATCCAAAGCAAAATGCTAACGGAGTTTTGGGGGCGCCCCATGTACCTGGGGGCACATGTTTTGCTGCCGGAAGGTTTTGACGAACACCCGGAAGCACGGTACCCGCTCATGATCTATCACGGGCACTTCCCGAGCGACTTTGGTGGCTTTCGAACCGAGCCCCCCGATCCAAATCTCGATACGACCGATTACAGCGAACGGTTCGGAATTTATGGCTACAACAAAATCGTACAACAAGAGGCATATAACTTTTACAAACAGTGGACGAGCAAAAACTTTCCGCGATTTCTGGTGATTGAGATCCAGCATGCCAATCCGTATTACGATGATTCGTATGCGGTGAACTCGGCCAATCTGGGCCCTTACGGGGATGCCATTATGTTTGAACTCCTTCCGGAGATTGAGAAAAGATTCCGCGGCATCGGCCAGGGTTGGGCACGGTTTACGTACGGAGGTTCTACCGGTGGATGGGAAGCACTGGCGGTGCAGATGTTTTATCCCGACTCGTTTAACGGATGCTTTGCCGCTTGTCCCGACCCGATTGATTTCCGCGCATACTGTCTCGTAGATATCTACAATCAGAAAAACGCGTTTTGGTACGACAGCGATTTCAAAAAACTACCAATTCCTTCGCACCGAAACTACCTCGGCCAGATTCAATCCACGATGGAAGAAAGCAACCGCTACGAGCTTGCACTCGGCACCAAGTCGCGCAGCGGCCAGCAGTGGGATATTTGGGAGGCAGTCTATTCTCCGCAAGGCGAAGACGGCTACCCCAAGCGAATCTTTAACAAAGAAACCGGCGCGATCGACCCGGATGTAGCGCTGTACTGGAAGGAGAATTACGACTTGCGCCATATCCTGGAACGCGATTGGGCTACCCTTGGGCCAAAGCTGAAAGGAAAAATTCACATCTACTGTGGCGATATGGATAACTACTACCTGAACAATGCTGTGTATTTGATGGAGGACTTTCTTAAGAAGACCAACAATCCGTTTTACGCGGGCGAAGTAGATTATGGCGACCGGGCGGAGCATTGCTGGAACGGAGATCACCAAAACCCCAACTACATTTCGCGGCTGCGCTACAACACGATGTACCTGCCCAAAATCCTGAAACGAATTCAAGAATCGGCTCCGGCGGGCGCAGATGTAAGAAGCTGGCGGTACTAACACCATGCTGCAAAAATTTAGGCGCCTGGCGTTGCGCGTGGCGGGCTGGCTATTCCTTCTGCAATTGGCTTACATCGTTTTGCTGCGTTGGGTAGATCCGCCCGTTACGCTAACGCAAGTGGGCAACTGGTTGGATGGCCACGGTTTAAAGCGCGATTACGTGGCGGGAAGTAAAATCTCCTCGCACCTGAAACTGGCCGTGATTGCCTCCGAAGATCAACTTTTTGCCGAACACAACGGCTTTGATTGGGGCAGTATCCAGAAAGCGATGAAGCACAATCAGAAAAAAAAGCGCGTGCGGGGCGCCTCCACTATTAGCCAACAAACGGCTAAAAATGTGTTCCTCTGGCAGGGTCGCAGTTGGGTGCGTAAAGGCCTTGAGGTTTACTTTACATTTATGATTGAGTTGCTGTGGAGCAAAGAGCGAATTCTGGAAGTGTATTTGAATGTGATTGAAATGGGGCCCGGCACATTCGGAGCCGAAGCCGCTGCGCGGCGGTACTACAAAAAACCGGCTTCAAAACTTACCCGCATGGAAGCTGCCCGCATCGCGGCCTGCCTGCCGAATCCCAAAAAGTATAAAGTCAATCCCGCTTCGCCCTACATTACCCGCAGGGGCAACTGGATTGTGGGACAGATGAATAATCTGGGGGGCGATGAGGCCATTGAAGCCCTGCTGAAATAATCAGCCCTGCAACTGCCGCAAATAGAGCTGAATAGTATTCTCCAGCCCGAGATAAAGCGCATCGCAAATCAAGGCGTGGCCGATCGAGACTTCATCCAGATACGGAATAGACTGCTTGAGAAACTTGAGATTGGAGAGATCAAGGTCGTGGCCTGCGTTAATTCCCAATCCTAAATCCCGGGCCCGGGCGGCGGCCGTTACATATGCCGCCACCGCCGCACTTTTGTTTTGATGATAGCCGCTCGCATACGGCTCCGTGTACAACTCAATGCGGTCGGCCCCCACTGCCTTTGCCCCGGTTACCATCGCCACTTCCGGATTCACGAAAATCGACACGCGCACACCCCAGCTCTTTATTTTCGTTACGATGTCCGACAAAAATTCAGCATCTCCCACGGTGTTCCACCCGGCATTGCTCGTGATCACGTGTGGGCCGTCGGGTACCAGCGTAGCTTGCGCGGGGCGCACGCGTTCAACCAGTTCCAGATAGCGCTGGTCCGGGTACCCTTCAATATTGAACTCGGTGGTCACCACCTGCTGTAGCGCCAGCACATCGGTGTACCGAATGTGGCGCTCATCAGGCCGCGGGTGTACGGTAATGCCCTCGGCTCCGAACCGCTCGCAGTCCAGGGCCACTTTCACCACGTCGGGATTATGGCCTCCGCGCGCGTTTCGCAGCGTGGCTACTTTGTTAATATTCACCGACAGGCGCGTCATGCAGATTTAGAAATGTTGGCAGGCTCGTGTAATTTCGCGTCAAAATTATCAAACATGAACTTACGGCAACAAATTGATGGAGATATAAAAGCCGCCATGCTGGCAAAAAACAAAGAAGAGCTGGAGGCCCTGCGCGGTATCAAGTCGATGATTTTGTTAGCCGAAACTGAAAAAGGCGGCTCGGGCGACATCTCGCAGGATGCTGAAATGAAACTGCTTACCAAAGCGGCAAAACAAAGAAAAGAGTCGGCCGACATTTTTACCAAAGAAGGCCGCACCGAACTAGCCCAGCGGGAGTTATTTCAGTTGGAAGTCATCAGCAGATATCTGCCCAAGCAACTTACCGAGGCGGAAATTGAGGCCGAGCTAAAAAATATCATCGCTGCCGTGGGTGCAAAATCTCCGCAAGACATGGGCAAAGTTATGGGCGCCGCCACCAAAGCGCTGGCCGGCAAAGCCGATGGCAAACTCATATCTGAGTTGGTAAAAAAACTTCTGGCCGCTTGAGTAAGATTGACATTGCGTTAGTGGTGATCCTGGCCATTGGCGCCTGGAGCGGCTACCGCGAGGGTTTTTTGATGGAGCTGTTTTCGGTGTTGGCGTTGGTGCTGGGCATTTTGGGTGCTCTTAAACTCATGGGTATGGGGGTAGAGTATCTGGAGCGGAACATGAACATTGACGAAACGATGTTGCCCTACATCTCTTTTGCGATTATCTTTTTTGTGATTCTTGGCCTGGTAACGTGGCTGGGCAGGCGTCTGCGCAACTCCATCGACAAAACGTTTCTCGGTAAGGTTGATCAGTGGATGGGCCTGGTGCTGGGTGCGTTTAAAACCCTTTTTGTGGTTTCGATATTACTCTGGATTGTGGACTCGTTTAAAGTGAAATTTCCAGATGAGTATACGGCCGGGTCATGGCTATATCCGTTCACAGCCAAGCTTGCTCCCAACGTTGCGGGGTGGCTGGCTGGCTTTGTACCGTTTTTCCGGGAAATTTTCCGGCAGTTCTAAGGTTGCGTTTTTTTTAGTTACTTAAGGCCTTTACACATGGCACTATCCGTTAAACAAACAGGTGATTACACATACGTAGATGAAGGCGCGGGCCAGGTGCTGATGCTTTTACATGGCCTGTTTGGCGCCTTGAGCAACTGGGAAGGCGTGGTGAACCAGTTTAAGAAGGAATACCGGGTGGTGATCCCCATGCTGCCGATCTATGAAATGCCCATCAAACAAGCCGGCCTGGAAGGGTTGCGCGGGTTTACAGAAAGATTTGTGAGTTTGATGAAACTGGAAAACATGATCATCATGGGCAACTCGTTGGGGGGCCACGTGGCACTGCTGTACACACTCCATAACCCCGATAAGGTTGCCAAGCTGGTGCTCACGGGCAGCTCCGGTTTGTTTGAAAACGCCATGGGTGGCTCGTACCCCAAACGCGGTAGTTACGAGTACATCCGCGAGCGGGTGGCCTACACGTTTTATGATCCGGCCGTGGCATCGAAAGAACTGGTAGACGAAGTTTTTGAAACTACGAAAAGCATCCCCAAGTGCATGCGGATTGTTGCCATTGCCAAATCGGCCCAACGGAATAATCTCGCGCTGGATCTCCCCAAAATACAAGTGCCTACCCTGCTGGTCTGGGGCTTGAACGACACGATTACACCACCCATGGTTGCGCATGAGTTTAATCGGCTGATACCCAATTCGGAGCTACAATTCATCGACCGTTGCTGCCACGCGCCCATGATGGAACACCCCGAGACATTCAATTCACTTGTTAGCTCCTTTTTGGCCCGCACATGATTGCAGAAGAACTCATCAACCACATGATTCCACCGCTGAAGGTGACAGACGATGCACACAAAGCCATTGTGTGGATGGAAGAGTTTCGCTGCAAGCAATTGCCGGTGGTAGATGAAGGGGAGTTGTTGGGCTTCATATCCGAAGAAATCATCCTGGAGTCGAATGACATCGAAAAGCTGCTGTCGGAATTTCAACTCGAAGGAAAGACGTGTGCCGTTGCGCTGGATGCGCATTTTTATGATATTCTAAAAGTTGCGGGCGATCATAAACTTAGCATGGTGGCCGTGCTGGATGAGGAGCGAAACTACCAGGGGGTGATTACCGTGCAGGATGTGATGGCCTCGTTTGCACAAACCGCTGCTGTGCAAATGCCGGGCGGCATCCTGGTGCTTTCCATGAATCTGGTGGATTACTCGTTAACAGAAATCAGCCGGTACGTAGAGGAAAACAGCGCCAAGATTATCAGTAGCAACATCGTGGAAGACCCGCTCGATAAGGGGCGCATCAAACTCACGCTCAAGATCAACCAAACGGATTTATCGCGCATTGTGGCCACGCTGGAGCGGTTTGGTTACCGGGTAATTGGTCGCTACCAGGAAATCCTGAAAGAAGACGGGAACGATAAAGAACGCTTCGAGATGTTGATGCGATACCTTAACATCTAACCGATGCGGATCGGAATACACGGTCGAGATTTTCAACAGAAATCACATCTTTTTATTGATGGCATTCTAGACTACCTGCTGCACCGCCAGGTGGAGGTGTGGGTGTCCGACAAGCTATTCAAGCTGCTTTCTCGCAATTACGCACGCAAGGTCAAGTCATTTCAACGCGGCGATTCATTGCGTGCACTGAACGCTTTTCTGTCGATTGGGGGCGATGGCACCATGCTGGAGTCAGTTACCTACATGGGTAAAACCCAGGTTCCTGCCCTGGGCATCAATACGGGCCGCTTGGGTTTTCTGGCTACGGTTAATCGCGAAGATGCGCTTACCGCTATTGAAGAAGTTTTGGTCAAAAAATTTACCACGGAAGATCGCACCCTTCTGGCGCTGAAAAGCAGCACGGGACTTTTTGGTGATTTCAACTTTGCCCTCAACGATCTCACCATCATGAAGAAAGATTCTTCCTCCATGATCCATGTCGATGTGTTTGTGGATAAACAGCTGCTCAACTCATACTGGGCGGATGGCATCATTGTGGCTACACCCACAGGCTCAACCGGTTATTCGCTGAGTTGCGGGGGCCCGCTGGTGCACCCCGCCAGCGAAAGTTTTGTAATAACGCCCGTTAGCCCGCATACCCTTACAGCACGGCCGGTGGTGGTAAACAACCAGGCCGAGATCAGTTTCCGCATCGAAGGCCGCACCAACCGGTTTTTGCTTTCGCTGGATTCGCGCTTCGAAACCATCGATTCTTCGGTGAAGTTATCCGTGAAAAAGGCCAAGTTCGCCACCCAATTAATTCATTTGCCGCACTACGATTACTTCCTCACTCTCCAGAAAAAACTGAACTGGGGCCTGGACGTCCGCAATTAACCCGCACCCGTAGTGCAAATAAATCGTGCGGATTCGTTACTTTTGAGATTCGGAAATCTCATGTTTATGCGAAAACTATTGTTGGCATGTTTATCTGTGGCGTTTCTTTCGTTCGCTTACGATGGCGAGGCGCAGATCAATCGGAAAACACTAAAGCGCAACAACAAGCGCATGGCAAACTTCCGCGGCAAGAAGAATAACTTCGGCAAAGACAAACGCTACAATACCTTGGGCTTTGCAGTAAACGCCCTCAATTACTATGGCGATTTGGCCCCCCGCCCGGGCATTGGCAGTACAGATATTTCTTTTACACGTCCTGGTTTTGCCGCTTCCTTCAATCATCGTTATGGCCCTCGTTATACCCTAGCTACCAGCTTTATGTGGGGTACGCTACGTGGTTCCGATGCAGAATCGGCCGATCGCGGGGATTTGGACAATGGGGTTTTTCGCTACCGCAGAAACTTGTCGTTCCGCAATCAGATCAAGGAACTTTCGGTTATCGGTGTTTTTGACCTCTTCAAAAACGAAGGAAATTATTTGAGCCGTGTAAATTGGACTCCCTATGCATTTTTGGGGGTGGCCGTTTTTCACCACAACCCACGCGGGTTAGCTCCGGCTACTGATCTTCAAGGAAATGCCCTGCCGGAAGCCGGCCAATGGGTAGCCCTGCGCCCCTTAGGTACTGAAGGGCAATATGCGAATTTGAATCCCACAGATGTCAATGCAGGGATTGGGCCGTACAAAACACTGGGCGTGGCCATACCATTTGGGCTGGGAGCTCGTTTTAGATTAAACGAAGTGATGGACCTCTCGGCCGACATTGCGTTTCGGTACACGTTTACCGATTATTTGGATGACGTGAGCCAAAACTATGTGGATTTAGGGGCGCTTGCCAGCCCACTGGCGAAGGCCATGTCTTACCGCGGTAACGAATTGCCCGCGGCTGATCGACCAAGTTCCACCACCTATGTTGGCCGAGATGGCCTGACTTACAACGTAATCCCCGGCTATGGACAAGAGTTCAGAGATAACTTACGCGGTTCGAAGAATGACCGCGATATCTACATGGTTACGTCCATCCGCCTTACGTACATTTTGGGGGCTACCTTCCATCGCGCAAAATTCAGATAACGGCTGCGTGAGAAGTCGTGTCGCGGTCATTCTACTAAGCTTACTTTTTTTCGCTAACGCCGGCCTGGCGCAGCTTCGGCAACGCTCCGAGATCGGGGGTGGAGTAGGCACTTTCAACTATACCGGAGATTTGGTTCGTTCCTATAACTTCCTCAACTCCCGGCCCGCAGCTACGCTGTTCTACCGAAGCAACATCAGCAAAGTCATCAGTTTTAGAGCCGGGCTAACAGGTGGCAAACTAAAGGCCTCCGATCAACGCCCCATTGATCCCGCAGCCGTTCAGCGCAACACCGGATTCAATATTTTTTTGATGGAAGTTTCCACTGCTTTTGAATATCACTTTCTCGACTGGCGCGAGGGGAAGCGCAAACTGCGTTTTACTCCGTACTTGTTTGGTGGCATCAGTATGTTTGGCATCAGCGGCAACAACCGAAGTAACCAAGGATACAGCAGCGTGCAGATGGCCATCCCTTTTGGTGGTGGCATGAAATACGTGCTCAACCCTAAGTGGTACATGGCTTTTGAGTTTGGCATTCGCAAAACCTTTTTCGACCTGCTCGATGGTGTCTCCAATGAAGACGTAAGCCGTAAAAACTTTCAATACGGCAATCCCTACGACAACGATAATTTCTTTTTCATGGGCATCACCCTCACACGCACGTTTTACGATATCCCGTGTGCAAAAAATCCATATTGACTAAAACTTTTAGGGCCGCGGCCTGCATCTTGCAACAACATGACCAACCTGTGAGATGTGAAGGAAATAGGCTATTTTTGCGCCCTTATGCCCTCTCTAAAGGACCAAATTGACCTCGCCCGGGTTCCGCAGCACATTGCAGTAATCATGGACGGCAATGGCCGTTGGGCCCAGCGAAAGGGTGCCGCGCGCATCTTTGGCCACCGTAATGCCATCGAAGCCGTGCGGGCGGTAACAGAAGGCTGTGCCGAACTGGGCGTTAAACACTTAACGCTCTATGCGTTCAGCACTGAAAACTGGGGACGCCCAAAGGAAGAGGTAGACGCTTTGATGGAACTCCTCATCAACACACTCAAAAAAGAGATTAATACCTTGCATGATAACAAGGTTCGCCTGTCAACCATTGGTGATATCAGCCACCTTCCGGTGGATTGCCAACGCAACTTGGCAGAGGCCAAAGAAAGTACCCGCAGCAACTCTGGTCTTAACTTGATTATTGCCTTGAACTACAGCGGCCGGGCGGAGTTAGTAAGAGCCATGCGAACACTGGGAATGGAAGTACAAGCAGGGCGATTGCATCCAGAAGACGTGAGCGAAGCCCACATCACTCGTGCCCTGGAAACCGCTTCGATTCCAGATCCAGAGTTGCTCATTCGCACCAGCGGCGAGATGCGGGTAAGCAATTTTCTATTGTGGCAAATTGCCTACACAGAATTATACATTACCAAAACCTTATGGCCGGATTTCCGAAAGGAAAACTTGTATGAGGCCATCTGCGATTATCAGTCCCGGGAGCGCAGGTTCGGAAAAGTTTTAGCACCATCCATGTAGCAGCGTATGATTCGAGTGGTTTTGATAGGAATGGTTTTGATCGGCTTAAGCATAAGCACGTCCGCGCAGTTTAGAAAAAGCAAAGAGCGGGCCGACACGGAAAGAACCCCAGAACGAAGCGCCAGCTTGAGCGAATTGAATTACGCGAACCCAAGCGAGTATTACATCGGTGGGATTGAAGTTGAGGGTTTAAAGGTGTTGGATAAAACTGCGATCATCTCCTTATCTGGATTGAAGGTGGGCGACAAGATCAAAATTCCGGGCGATCAAGTAGGGAATGCCGTTCGCAAACTTTGGAAGCACGGGCTGGTAGGAGACGTGACCATTTTGGTAGATCGCATTGAAGGACTCAATGTTTTTCTAATCATCCGCCTGGCCGAACGTCCGCGCTTGGCCGAGTTCTACTTTACCGGCATTTCGAAGGGGCGGCAGTCGTCTTTAAAGGAAGATCTCGACCTGATCAAGGGTAAAATCGTAAACGATGCCATGATCCGCAACGCGGAGGTTACCATCAAAAAATTCTTCGTAAAAAAGGGATTCCTGAATACCAAAGTCCGCGCTATCCAATTACTGGATACCCTCAACCGGGGTTATGTGCGACTGCGTTTTGATGTTGACTTGCAAAGCAAGGTGCGCATTAACGAAATCAGTTTTGCCGGAAATGATGCGGTTTCATCCAATCGGCTTAAGAAGACCTTGAAGAAAACCAAGGAACACCCGCGCGTGAATTTACACCGAGTTATCCTGGGCGGTCTCCTCCATTCAAACGCCAAAGAAAAGGCAGCATTCCTTGCCAATCGCAAACCAGTTTCTTGGCGCCAGACGAAAGAGTTTTTGAACAAGCACGTCAAACTAAATGTGTTTAACGGATCGAAATTCATCGCTTCCGAATTCGATGAAGACAAGGCAAAAATGATAGCCTTCTATAACTCAAAAGGCTACCGCGATGCTGAAATCATAAGTGATACAGTGGTGCGTTACGACAGGCGTGGTATTGATGTGAAGTTTCGCCTGTCGGAAGGCCGCAGATACTACTTCCGCAACGTAACATGGACAGGCAATTACCTGTATACAGCTGCCACGTTGGACAAGATTCTTGACATCAAGAAAGGCGATGTGTACAATAAAGAGCTGCTCGACAAGAAAACCACCTTTAATCCCAAAGGGGCTGATATCAATGGCTTGTACATGGACGATGGATATTTGTTTTTCCGTTGCGTTCCGGTAGAGGTGGCTGTAGTGGGCGATTCGATTGATGTAGAGATGCGGATTTTTGAAGGCGATCAGGCTACCATCGATAGGGTAATTATTTCGGGGAATGAGCGAACCAGCGATCATGTGATCCTGAGAGAATTGAGCACCGTGCCAGGAAATAAATTCCGCAGATCGGATATCATCCGCACCAACCAGATTCTTTCGTCTATGGGGTATTTCAATCCCCAGAAGATTGAACAAGATATCCGGCCTAATCCGGCCAACGGAACTGTCGATATCGAATGGAAGGTGGAGGAGCAATCGAACGACCAGATTGAGCTGTCCGGCGGCTGGGGCGGAGCGTTTGGATTTGTGGGTACGCTGGGTGTTACGTTCAACAATTTCTCCGCCCGGAACATTCCGCACTTCAAAAAGTGGCGGCCGTTACCGGTGGGCGATGGTCAGCGTTTATCGTTGCGCATGCAGGCCAATGGGCGTTCTTTCCAGAGCTACAGTTTTTCGTTTACAGAACCGTGGTTGGGTGGGCGCAGGCCTAACTCCTTTACAGTGAGTTTAAATCATTCCATCACACGCGGTATCATTGGAAGCGGTGCTCGATTCGAGTTCTCGGATGATCGCTCGCTGCGGCAAAGCGGAGTTACTTTTGGATTAGGAAGACGCCTGGAATGGCCCGACAATTATTTCACGTTGCAAAACTCGCTGCAATTGTTACGCTACCGGTACAACAATTGGAATGGCTTGCCGGCCGGGCAAGGCGACACGTTCCAGTTTTCTTTCGAAACGGTATTGTCTCGAAACAGCATCGACAACCCGATGTATCCTACCAGCGGTTCTCAAGTCTCGCTGAGTGCCAAGTTCACGCCTCCTTATTCCTCGTGGCGCGACCCTGCGCTGTATGAAAAAGGCTTGCAGGAGCGTTATCGGTGGGCGGAGTTTCATAAATGGATGCTAGACGCCAAGTTTTATGTGAAACTCCTTGGTAGCTCCAAGCCCAACGGCCGCAGTCTGGTATTGGAAGCAAAAGCCCACTACGGATTCCTCGGGTCTTATTCTCGCGAACTCGGCGCTGGCCCCTTTGAGCGTTTTGTGGTAGGTGGCGATGGTTTGGCGGGGGGCTTTAACGCTTTTGTGTTAGGGCAGGAAATCGTGGGGTTGCGCGGCTACCCGAATAATTCAGTTACTCCGCCCAACTATGCCGCGGGCCGAAACCAAAACGACATCTGGGGTGGGATTGCCTACACCAAATTAAGCATGGAACTCCGCTATCCGGTCACCACAGGTCAGGCGGCTACGATCTATGGCTTTATGTTTACCGAGGCCGGCAATAACTGGGACAATTTCTACCAATTCAACCCGTTTAACCTTTACAAATCAGCCGGTGTCGGGGCCCGTATTTTCATGCCTGCGTTTGGCTTGATTGGTCTAAACTGGGCATATGGATTCGATACTTTACCAGGAGCAACGGCCCGCAGCGGGTCGCAATTCCACTTTACGATTGGGCAGCAAATTCGCTAGTATGCGGCTGGTGGGCTTGGCGTTAGTGGCCAGCTTTTTTTTCGGCAGGAATATTGCAGAAGCTCAGAAGTTCGGGTATATCGACTCAGAATTTATTCTGGGTAAAATGCCCGAATACGCTAAAGCACAGGCAGAAATCGACCAGTTGTCTGGCGCGTGGCAAAAGGAAGTGGAAGAAATGCAGAAGAAAACAGAGAGCCTTTATGCTGCCTATCAGGCCGAACAGGTGCTGCTAACGGAAGAAATGAAGCAGGAGCGCCTGGCCGAGATTCGCAAAAAGGAGACGGAGCTCAAGGAATACCAAAAAAAGGTTTTTGGTTTTGGAGGCTTATTTTTTTTGAAAAAACAGGAATTGATTAAACCTTTACAGGATAAAGTCTTCGATGCTGTTGATAAAGTGGCCAAAGCAAATCGGTTGGCCATCATCTTCGACAAAGCCGGAGAGTTAGTAATGATTTATACGGATCCCCGCCATGATTACACTGACTTTGTGTTGGAAGAGCTTGGTTTGGGCGATCCAAACGATAAAATAAAATGAATGCAATTTTGAACACGAAAAAAATGAAAACAACGCTTATTGCTCTCGCATGGATGGGGGTCTCTTTATTCGCCCAATCGCAAACCACTCAAAAGATTGGCTATGCCGAATGGGAATACATTTTCAGCCAACTGCCGGAGTTTAAACGGATTGACGCGGATTTGAAAACGCACGTCACCCAACTCGAAAATCAGCTGAAAGCGAAAATTCAGGATTACGAAACCAAGCTGAAAGCGTATCAGGGTATGCCAGCTACGACTCCAGATGCTATTCGTGCTGACAAGGAACGCGAGTTAACGCAAATGCAGGAGAGCATCACCAAATTCCAACAAGATGCAGAGGCTTCCAGCCGTAAGAAGCAGAATGACTTGATGGAACCGGTTTATACAAAAGTGGGCAAGGCGATCTCGGATGTAGCCAAAGAACAAGGCTATACGTTCATTATCAATCCTCAGACCGTGCAAGGTGCAGATATCCTGTTGTACAGTGATGAGAAGTTTAACATCTCCGATCTGGTGTTGAAGAAGTTGGGAGTTACTCCCGCGCCAGCACCAACCAAGACCAACTAAAGTCAAAGGGCTCCTCCGGGAGCCTTTTTTATGACCGCCCGCGCGTAATACGCGTCTTGATTTTTGCCAATTGTTGCTTCAGCGCGTCAGCGGCCAACTGGGCGGCCGCTTCAAAAGTGCGGCCACGTTCTTTGGCAAAGACTTGATTGCCGGGAACGTTCACCCTAATCTCCACTGTTTTGTTCTCGATCCCTTCGTTATTAAGCCGTAGAAATACCTCGCCGCTAACGATCCGGGAATAAATCGTTTCCAGCTTATTCACGCGCTGTTGGATAAAATCCAGAAGCTTTCTGTCGGCTACGAAATGGATGGAATGAACCTGCACCTTCATATGGCTAATTGGTTTTACTTGGCTTTGGGATGAGCTTGTTGATACACCTTTTTCAACTTTTCAATCGAGTTGTGCGTATAGACTTGAGTAGCCGCCAGGCTGCTGTGCCCCAGCAGGTCTTTTACGGCATTGATTTCCGCCCCTTGGTTTAACAGATGGGTGGCATAGGTATGGCGAAGAACGTGCGGGCTTTTCTTCTCGACCGAGGGAGTTAATTGTAAGTACTTTTTCACTAACCGATACACAAACATGGGATACATCGGTTGTCCTTGATCGGTGAGAAGGAGCGGAGATTTTGGTTTATCCGGAAATTCGGCTACTGTTTTATGAATGTAAGCGGTTATTAAAGCAGCCAGCGAATCGGTAAAAGGGATTACACGTTCCTTATTGCGCTTGCCTAATACTTTCAAAGTACGGTCGCGGAGATTCACACGTTTTTCGTCCAGCGAGATTAACTCGGCTAAACGCATGCCAGTGCCATAAAGTAACTCCAGCACCAGCTGGTCGCGTAAACCGCTAAACGAATCATCGAAGCCGGTCCGGTCCAACAGCGACTGCATTTCCTTTTCGTCCACGAACTGAGGCAGCTTTTTGGCCGTTTTCAGCACCCGCACCTTTTGCATCGGATTTTTGGTAATGGCGCCTTCCTTCAGCAAGAACTTAAAGAAGCTCCGCAAACATGCTACTTTACGATTAATGGATGGGCTGGATAAATCGGCCTGACTGAGGGTAACCAACCAGGAACGGACCATCGCATAAGTGGCTGCCGCTGGCGTGCTTTCGTATGACTTAAGTAAATAATCTTCGAATTGAGACAAATCAAC
>JBIIVI010000265.1:0-4780 GCA_044339555.1 Cyclobacteriaceae bacterium
CTGACGCAGAAGTTGCTGATTAAATAGATTGTAGGTTGATACATCACCTAGTTTCCCGATTACTGCAATCTGTTGACCAAACCGGTCAAAACCCAAAAACAAGGCGCCGGAAGTTTGAGCCGTAGCCTTTGCCCGGCCAAATGTCATGCCCGCTTTTAGATCGAATAAATCTAAATCGCCTGCTTTTGTCAGACAGGCCAGGTACTGCTCATTTGGATCAATGGCCGCCAATCGAATCCCGGTGTTGAATCCGTAAGAAGTGGTTTGACGGCTTGATAGTGAGAATTTGTAAACGCGTCCACTTGTTTCTGCCACGAGTAATTGCGCGTCAAGTTCAATAAACCGTAACAACGAAACATCACCGCTGGAAGTCAATGTCGCAATCCATTCGCCTGATTCCAGAGACCCAATTCGAACTTCTTTACCATCGGTGGCTACGGCAACCCATTTTCCATTTTTGGCGAATGCAATTTTTTGAATCGCTTTGCCGCCACTACTTAGTTTTTTTAGAGGTTCAAGTTGCAGCGTTTGTGCAACGGAATACACACACGACAAAACAAGTGCTGCTGCAAACAGGTTGGAAACAAACTTGAAACGCACGTTTATAAAATTTTGCCTAACACCACACCTACACCAACGTTAATGTTAAGAGCTGGACTTACGTTAAGACCGCTGTTGCGGATGTCATTTCCATATGTACTCCCCAAGTTAATTAGCCAGTTGGCATTGGTGTCAATGTTGATTCGCTCAGTAACAAAATAACGGACACCTATATACGGCCCCAGATTAACGAACGCATCGTCTCCAGATGGTTGATAATTTACTTCCGCGCCTGCATACGGGTTGAATTTGGCATTTGCGGACAGAAATGAGTAGGCAGCGTACATACCGAATCCCACACTCGTTTTGATGGTCGTTTGGTTTTTGGTAGGATCCTGATTGTTGACCTTGATGTCTGGAGTAAAGAAGAAGTTCGGCTTTACGCCCATTTCAAGGTTCTGCGTAAAAAACTTGCCCACCTTTACATAAATATTACCACCTAAAATCCGGCTGGGCACATTGTTGATTTCAAACCGCTGCGAAAAAAAGTTTCCGGAAAACTGGAGCGCCAAATCGCCCGCCTGTTGTTGGGCAAACGACACAAATGATAGGCAGAAACAAAGAACACCTAATATTATTTTCATTTTCGTGGGGTTACATGTGTTATAATTTGGTAATGAAAGTGATGCTGTCACAAATAACTAGTACCTAAATCGACTGCAAGCTAAAAATAGATGCCCATTATGAAAATACCTATAAAGGGGTATTTCGATTTGACAAGAAGCCTCGTAATTTCGAGGCGCTGATTTGATGTTTCCAGTCAAATGTTCCATCAAAAGAAAGCAAGTTTCTTTTTCAAAAGGCCTAATAAAAAAGCACCAACTATGAAATCCGCGCTCACTCTCTTGCTCTTGCTTGTTGTTGGCAGTCTATGCGCTCAAGCCGGTTATGGCGTCACGGCTTCTTATAACTTTAATTCTTTTCGTGGTAATTCCTCCTTTAATGTAACACCTGGTTTAGGTGTGGGCGGCTTCTTTAAATATCAAATTTCGGGTGTTTTGACTCCGAAGATTGAACTCACTTACTTTCAACAAGGAGCACTTTTGGAAGACTATATCGTTAGTGCGCCAGAACTATCACGAAATCGGTCACGAGTTACGTTCCATTCTGTACACGTTCCACTTTTAATGGAATTGAGCTTACCTTCATTGCGAGACGAGCCCATACGCCCGAAGCTTTCGGTAGGCGGTTTCTACAATTTTATCTTTTATTCGGAAGAGCGCTTTTATAATACCATTCGAGTTCCCGGTTATCCGCGGGTTGATCGTTTGGGGAGATCGGACGTGACCGGGCTCTTCGAACAGATGCAATATGGTCTGATTGGTGCACTGGGGGGTGAGATTCAATTATTTTCTTTACCTGTTGCGCTTGAGTTTAGATACTTATACAACATCAATCCCATTAGTAAAGATGGCACCCGTAATAATTTTAACCTTCGGAACTCCTTTGACGAGTGGGGTAATCGACTTTACCTCGGTACTGTAAGTTTTAACATTCAGGTCACCTTGTAAGATTTAACTTTTTACATTAATTCAAACCCATATGACAAACCAAACAAAATCCCGTTTCCAACTTCTGTTGGCTATGCTGGTGGTTTTTGCAACCATCTGGTCGTGCCAGGACGAAGAACCCACGTTGGATGAGATCCGACAAGACAAACTTGCTTTTTTGGAAGATTCGCTTCGGATTAGTGACTCGCTTCGATTACTAAACAACGCCGGCGTGGTGAATTATTCAATTACCGTTGTTGATGGCTCCACCTCTACGATATTTAAAAATGGTGGCACTGGCAACAAAACAGAAGGTGTTGATGCCGCGGTGTCTGATGCAATTGTCACCATTAGCCAATTCGGAAAAACAGAAGCCGACACCACGGATGCATCAGGTACAGTTGTTTTTCGTGGATTCTTTAGAACTGCGGTTAACGTAACGATTCGCAGAGCTGATTTTACAACTGTTAGTTACGTATGTACTGTTGGAATTCAAAACCCAACTGTAAACGGAACATTGAGTTTTGTTGGTAACCTTATTCCAATCTTTCCGACTGCGGGAAATCGCACAGCAACCATCGCAGGAAGGGTTACGATCCAAACCGACTTGACAAACAAAACCCGCGAGTCAGTGCCTGATGGTACACCGTTGACAGTATCTATTGATGCAAAAGATTCCGATTTCCGTGACAAGTACTTGATGTCTCAAGGAGCATTTTCGTTTAATGCGCCAGTTCCTCAAGCTAACAACACTGCGGGTTTAACGTATAACTTCTATTATGTCGGTAACATTGCACAAGCATCCTATGGTACCGGAGTAGTCGGAACAACCGGTGGCGGAAATGGCTCGTACACAATTAACGTACCTACTGCTATTGATGGACTTCCGTTGAGTATCAGCTATTCAGATGTAGCCGCGGATCAAACGTTGTTTCAAGAGGTAGGCGAAGATCAAAACAGGATTACCCAACGGGTGATTTTTCGTGGTGATGAAGACCTAACCGCTGCTGCGCTTCCACCTAGCAGTTCAGCCGATATCTTCTTTGAATCTTTTGGATCGTCAGCTTCGGCAAGTGCAGTTATCTCTCCAAATGCGGGTACAATCGAGCGGATTAACATTACAAATGGTGGTTCTGGCTACGTAGGTACCCCGCTAGTAGAAATCACTGGAGGTGATGGCTCTGGCGCTACGGGTACCGCAACCGTAACTGGTGGTAGGGTTACTGCGATTACACTTACCAGTCCCGGAACTGGTTACACAGCTGTTCCCACGGTTAGCATTTTATCGGGTGGTACATCGGCTACTGCTAACTCCGTTCTTGATGCCAATCGGCAGCAAGTATTCTCAGTGACCGTTAGCAATCAGGGTACAGGATATACTAGTGCTCCTGCGGTTGTGTTTACAGGTGGTGGTGGCACAGGCGCGGCGGCTACTGCGCAGGTAGCCAACGGCCGTGTTGTTGCGATTCTCGTAACGAACGGAGGTAACAATGACTTCACTGGAACACCTACCGTAACTTTCACTGGTGGTGGTGGTACTGGTGCAACCGCGTTTGCGAATATGGGTTCTCCTGTTGCACAGGTCAACATCGTTAGTGGTGGATCGAATCACGTCTATGCACCGACGGTTACCTTTAGTGCTCCGTTCTTTGCGAATGGTACCCGGGCGCAAGGTCAAGCTGTTGTAGATCCCAACACCCGGCAGGTTATTGGTGTGCTGGTGACTAACACAGGCTCTGGATATTTAGTAGGTGCTCCTCCGACTGTAACGATTAGTGCTGGTAGTGGAGCATCTGCCCAAGCATTCTTGACAGGAGGTTCCTTGATTTCCTTCAATATCACTAACCCAGGTTCGGATTATGCCTATGCTCCACGAGTTGTAATTGGACGCTCCTTCTCGGGCGATGGTACAGGCGCAACGGGAACTGCTGTGATGGCTGGCGGTCGTGTGGTCGGCATTAACATCACGAATGCCGGCTCGGGTTACACTTCCGCGCCAAGCGTAGAGTTGGAAGTTGGCAGTGGAGCGATCGCTTATGCGAATGTAGATGCGAACGGAGCAATCACTTCTATCACGGTGGCAAATGGTGGAAGTGGCTATTCAGCAGCGCCCCGGGTGTTCATTAGTGGAACGGGATCTGGAGCAACCGCAACGGCATCTGTTAATGCAAGCGGTCAGATCACAGGAGTTACCGTAACAAACGGTGGAAGTGAGTATGAATCTGGTAATACCCCTTCCGTAGAGGAGGATTTTACAGCCACGCACTCTACTAAAATCACTACCAAGCCGGGTTTGCGCTACATCAATGATGTTTACTACGGCACTGGCACTATTCGCCAACCGAACTAAACTTCTTCTGAGTTGAGAGGAGAGAGGCTGCCACTTGGTAGCCTCTTTTTTTTTTACCCCTCGACCAACTTTACTACCTTTTCGGAAAAAATATGGTGCGTGTTACCTGTCTATTGATTGTGCTTGTGTTGGCAGCTTGTCATCCAAAATCGATGAGTGATCCGGATAGCATTTACACTCCTTCCACTACCAATGACCTGGGAGTTCACTACACGCCTGATCGAACCACGTTCAAAATCTGGTCACCGGTTGCGCATCAGGTGCATCTCCATTTATATCAAGATGCTGCCGTTGATCAACCGATCGAAACGCATTCGCTGCACCGAGAAGCGGATGGTAT
>JBIIVI010000379.1:0-2753 GCA_044339555.1 Cyclobacteriaceae bacterium
ATCTGGACGTTAGCAATTGCCCGCGACTTAAACGGCCTTTTCTACACCTTTCAGGTGGAAACTGAGAACGGAAAATTGGAAGAAACACCTGGCATTTACGCAAAGGCGGTAGGCGTGAATGGCAAACGTGGTGCCATCATTGACTTCTCAACTACCAACCCGCCGGGTTGGCAGGTCGATCAACGGCCGCCGTTTGTCCAGCGTACTGGTGCCGTGATTTACGAAATGCATGTGCGCGATTTTTCGATCCATGCCAGCACGTCTCACAAATACCGGGGCAAATACCTGGGTGTGGCAGAAGGCGGCACAGTAAACCCGACTGGTCAATCTACGGGCCTGGATCATTTGGTTGAGTTGGGTGTAACCCACGTACACTTGTTACCCGTGTTTGATTTTCGGTCTCTGGATGAAACCAAAACTGACTCAGCTCAATACAACTGGGGCTATGATCCTCAAAACTACAACGTGCCAGAGGGCAGTTATGCCACCGATCCGTACGACCCTGCGGCTCGGATTCGTGAATTCAAACAAATGGTGCAAGGCCTACACGCACGAGGCCTTCGTGTAATTATGGATGTGGTGTATAATCACACTGGCGCTACCTATAACTCAAACTTCAATTTAGAAACACCTGATTATTACTACCGCAAAACGGCTGATGGAAAATGGAGCGATGCAGCCGCGTGCGGGAACGAGACCGCCTCCGAGCAACCGATGATGCGCAAATACATGATTGAGTCGTGCCTTCATTGGGTGCGAGAATACCACATCGATGGCTTTCGATTTGACTTAATGGGTATTCACGACATCGCTACCATGAACGAACTGACAGCCACGTTACTGAAGGAAGAACCCACGTTGTTGTTTTATGGCGAAGGCTGGACGGCTGGTGCTAGTCCGCTACCGGATTCACTCCGGGCATTGAAAAAAAATACGCATCTGTTGAACGATGTCGCTGCATTTAGCGATGACCTACGGGATGCATTAAAAGGATCGGTATTTGATCATCAGGCTACCGGGTTTGTAAGCGGTGCAGTCGGTGTGGAACCGAGTATTCGGTTTGGCGTAGCGGGAGCGACTCGCCATCCGCAAGTAGATTATGCAGCAGTGAACTACTCGAAGAGTCCCTGGGCACGCGAACCGTGGCAGTGTATCAACTATGTGAGCTGCCATGATAATCATACGTTGTGGGATAAATTGGCAATTAGTGCGTCTCAGGCGAGTGAGGCTACCCGAATTCGCATGGACCGGTTAGCCAACGCAATCGTGTTAACATCGCAGGGAATACCGTTCTTGCATGCGGGCGAGGAGTTGCTTCGCACGAAGAAAGGGGTGGAGAATTCGTACAATAAACCAGACTCGATTAATCAGATTGACTGGAATCGAAAAAAGGGTTTCGAGGATACGTTTACATTTTACCGCGAGTTGATCGCGCTACGAAAAGCGCACCCCGCATTTCGTTTAACGAGCACCGAATTAGTAAGTAAACTGGTTCGTTTTTCTGATTCGCCTGCAGGTACCGTTGTCTACCAGATTAGTGGGCGAGACGTGTCGGATTCGTGGGGCGAGATTTTTGTTGCGTATAATGGCAACGAAAGCGAGAGCGCGATTTTACTTCCAACCGGAGACTGGATCGTTAGGCATGATGGGAACCAACTCCTTAAAACCACAACCAAGATTCGTAGCAAAGTAAAAGTGCCCGGAATTAGTTTGATGATTTTGAGCCAACAATAGAAAAATTTCTGCAATAGCATCAAAGCTTTCCGTTTTCGATTTTTTTGTTGATTCTGCGCATGGCATCCAGAAAACTTTCTTTCACCTGCTTACGAAAATACATGGGGGCAAGGCGTTTGAGCCATCCCATTTTTTGGGCTTTGGCCGGCACCATGATATAGAGTTCTTTTTTTCCTGCGCGAACCAATACTTCATCGGCTACCCGATCAGCCTCGAGATTTGATTTGTCCAGCAGATATTGAGTAGATTTTCTTACAAATTCACCCCCGCGACTTCCTTGGGCAATATTCGTTCGGAAGTAAGAAGGCATGATGCATGATACGTGTATCTGGTAGTCGAATAACTCGCCATAAAGCGTTTCACTAATGGCAAGCACCGCTGCTTTGGTCAGGTTGTATGCACCCATGGTAGGAGCGCAGCTGACGGCTGCAATGCTGGCGGTGTTTAAGATATGACCGGATCGCTGCTGTTTGAACACAGGTATGAACAAATGACAGCCATGTATAACGCTCATTTGATTCACCCGAATCATCCACTCGTAGTTCTCAATAGCATATTCTTCAAAGTGCCCGCCATCGCCTACACCGGCGTTGTTAAAAAGCAGATCAATGCCACCGTTCAACAACAGAAACTTGTCGGCTTGTTGTTGATAAATCTCATAGTCGGTCACATCAAAGTGAAAGGACTGTGGAACACCGCCCGCGGCAGCCACTTCGATACAAGCTTGTTTTAGATTAGACTCGTGAAGATCTGCGAGCCCAAGTGTCCAACCATCACGAGCCAATAATAACGCAAACGCCTTTCCAAGACCAGATGCGGCGCCCGTAATGAAGGCTCGTTTTTTAGGGTATCGAATAGAAAGCTGATACATAGGTTATGCTTTTTCGATGGCGGCACTCGCTTGCCGAGCCAATGCTTTCACAGCTTCGATGAGTTGCCCAAATCGTGGATCACGGGTGTGGCCGGCCTTCCAGCGGGCATAGATTTGTTGCGCGATCACGGCATTCTTGAAGAGTCCA
>JBIIVI010000179.1:0-7541 GCA_044339555.1 Cyclobacteriaceae bacterium
CACAGCGGCGAGTAGTTCATCCCACCTAGTTGTATCGACTACTCAGCTTACTATACATTCGTTACAACCAACAATTGTTCCTTCGGGGTTTGGAAGATCGGTTAGCCTTCCGATGTTCCGCCCCGAGGCCACAAAAAACGCATGAAGAAAATCGGCTACATCCTGGCAAAAGAATGGTTCTTGCTAACAACGCTCGCTATTATCGGGTTGATCATTTTCCTTTTTGAAGTCTTGTCGTAGCGCTACTTGCGGATGCGCACCGCGTACGCTTGGGCGGGATTCTCCTGTAGCAACAGCTGAATCTCCTTCCCGGAAAAGCCTGCTTGTTTCAAAGCGGGGATTAGCTTCTCAAAAATGGCGGTAAATGGCCGAAACTGGCCGCCTCGGGGTTGTGCCGGATCGAACCAACCCGCATCGTGCGAAATCAGCACGCGCTTCAAAAGCCGTTCTTTCTTCATCATACCCAGCACCTCTACATGCCAGGCAATGTTGTCATCGCCCACGCCATCCAAACTTACCCACGCCCCGTAGCGGGCCACGTCTACAAACTTTTGAATCTGGCGTTCATTCTGGGCATGCACCCAAACAAAAGCCTCGGGGCGAACTCCGTTTGCCTGCAAGATGTCCAGTTGCTCCAACGCAGGAACAGCAGGCCCGGTGTGCGAAGCAATGCTTAAACCCGTAGCAAGGTGTGCGAGTGCCGCAGCCGTGATCAGCTTCTTGCTGATGTCGGACAATGGCCCCGGATTGACCGAGATCTTCATAAACCCGGGTTTGACAGTGGTGCCGTCCAGGCCGTTTCGGTATTCATTCATCCAGCGCACAGCTAATTGTTCGGCTGTTTCTTCGAAGGCGTAGGCAGGCAAGAATTTATTGTCCGAGCCTCCGTAAAGCCCCGTGTTGGTTACCAATTGCACCCCGCTTTCGCGCGCGAGGCGCAGCAGCAACCGGGCATCGCGCCCCAGAAAATTGGGCGTGCAATCAAATAAAGTTTTCACGCCAGCGCTCTTGGCCTGGAGGAGAAACGGCAGAATCCGCACTACGGCACTGTCTTCGTTCCAGCGATTGCGGCTGTAGGCACTTGCTCCCACGAAATCCACCAACAGATGTTCATGCTCCAGCGCCCACCCAACTTCCCGCAATGGAATGGCGCCTTCCACTGTCTGAACCGATTGGGCATGGGTGAAACCACACAGCCACCATGCACCCACAAAAATCGAGCGCTTAAAAAAACATTTAAAAGCCATCGTCCTCCACTTTTGTCTCCTTCTTCTCCTTTTTCTTGGCAGAAGAAGCACCAGACAAATCATACAAAGTTTCGATGCCAAGGTAGTCTTTCCGAAACCGGTTGATGAAGGCGAGGGTTTCGTCTTCCGAGCCGGGGATCGTAACCAGTTCGCCTGCCTTTGCCTTCGCTGCGTTGGATTTCTTGGCGACCAGATCATTCAGGTTTTGCAAGGATGAGTGGATCATGAGTCGATTATCCTCCATGCCGAAATAGCACCAAACTTCCGGCGAGGCCTTCAAAAATAAGTGGAATACCGGGCTTCCATCTTCCGTTCTACGCAGCTCCATAAATCCTTCATACGCCCCATTTACATCGGTGCGGCCCAGATTGCTGAGGCCCAGATTGCCCACATTGTAAAACGCTTTGAATTTTTGCGACCATTTAAAGTTAACATCGGCAAAAACCAGCGGCTTGATCATGCCCGGTATCTGCACGATGGGCACTGCACCTTGTAACGATTTTTGCTCGTAGTCTTTAGCGGCCCGCTCCCCGGCAATATCTGCAATTTTGTACAACAACTCCGTGGGATCGCCCAGTCCTTCCGGCACAGTTTCGTTCTTGATTACTTCCGTGATTTGGGCCGCCAGTAACTCCAACACACCGGCGGGTGTAGCCATGTCCACCATCAAAAAACTATTCAACTTGATTTCGTTGGTCTCCAGATTTCCGGACCCAAGGGAAGTGGCGGTGATATTAAAATCCTTCGAGCCCCGGAAAAACGAAATCGGGCCTTCAAACTTCACCTCCTGCTTTTCTTCGTTGTAGGCAAACACTTTACCCGACAACTTTTCGCCTGCGGCTTTTTGGCGATCTTCAATTTTAAACTCGTTGGTTTCCTTATCAAAAAAGAGCGAGCCGCTGGGTAGAAAGAAATCTTCGTCTTCCGGATTTTTCTTTTCGAATACGAACGTGATGTAGAGATTATTATCCTCGCCAAAATGCAGTCCGGCTTCGGCTTTTCGTCCTTCTTCGGTTAGCGCGTTATCAAAATCCAGAAAAAAGTCTTTCTCATCACCACTCTGGTTATGTTTGATCCACGTGTTGTAGTTGGGGATTTTTTTCAAATCCATTTTTACAAAACCGTTCAGTTGCAAGGCGGGCTTCGTTGCGTAGAGAACCATATCGCCTTTGTAAAAAATCCGGGGCGAAATGCTGATTTTATCTTGCTCGGCCACCGCTCCATTCGCGACAGTTTGCTGCAATGCCACCGGTGTTTTGCCAAAGCGCCTGGTTTTGGTTGGCTCCACAATGTCCTCCAGATGAAAGTCCGTCATCTTAATCGCAAAGGTGTCGTTCACGGCATTTACAAACTGATAGGTGGCGTAGCCGGAAAATTCCTTGCGGGATACGATGGTTACCACGCCCTCGGTGAGGCGGTGAAATCCGTTGAGGGTGTCCATCACAATAGTGGTGTTAGTGAGTTGCTCGATTTTGGAGTCCTCCAAAATCAAAATCTCGTTTTTGTTGGGTGTGATTTTCGCATCGGCCACCACAATGAATGGGATACCACTCACGCGCAGTTGCTGGCTTTTGAAATCGTATTCGGCTTTTTCGGCATTAAATACCAGCGAGTCCAAATCTTTGCGGGTGGTATAGAAATATGAATTCTCCAGTGGCACATCTGCATCTTTGGTCATGGAGATCTTTTGGGTGATTAAATCCCAACGCGCATCGGTGATAGACGTTTTGAACTGCGCATATGGAAATTCGATTGCAGCTTCACCCTCAATCTCCGGGCTGATGTCGGCATAGCTTTTCTCCAGATTAAAATTCAAGCGCACATCTTTTCCGGCAAGGGCCGGTTTCTCGGGGTCGTTGCTGTTCACTTTAAAGTCGGCATGGCGGGCGCCAAATTCTTTGGATGCAAACGTAAACTGTGTAGAGGTAGCTTCCGTGCCACGGGTCACCAGCTTGCCGTCTCCGGCCGTGCCTTTTTTTGAAACCGTAAGATCGCCCTCAAAATCGGCCGTACGATTATACAAGGAAAACGGTTCGCGCAGGTTCTTGAGCATGAAGCGATCTTGCTTCGGCAGCCAGCGCAGTTTGTACTCCGTCAGTGTTACTTGCGGAAACTGCGCACCGCCCACTTGCCTTTCCTTCAACTCGCCCACCGTGCCACGCCCCACGACACTATCCGGATAGAACACAAAATCGCGCGACTCAACCGAAGCCGCCAGGTAATCGATTTTTCCGGCCGCCCGAATTCCGTTATTGTCGAGTTGCATGGTGCCAAACAACTTTCCTTCGCTGCCATACAACGCATATCCCTTGGGGGGAACATCGTGCATGAATCCCAACGACTTGTCGGCCATGGTGTGGAGCTTTTCTTTGAAGCTTGGGAACATGCCGCTGGATACAAACGTACCATCGAAGTTGATGGCGCCGGGATCGGCATCGCTGAGGCTGTCCAACTTAAAGGGCGGCACCACAAAAAACACCGAGCGATCGTACGCGCCATCCAACACCTCCTGGCGGTCGAAATAAATTACACCCCCGGCCGAGGCATCCAGCCGCGGATAGTTGGGTAAGCGCAATTTGCCGCTCTTGTTGTCGGGTCGGTTGATGTACAACGTACCGGATGTTTTTTTGGCGCCTTCGCTCATGGCGAGGCCCCCGGCGGCAGCGGCGGTGGAGTCTGCGCCCACCATGGCGTTGTTTACTCTGCGCCGCACCATCTGCCCTTTCGCGTTCACTTCATTCACATAAAACCGAATGGAATCGATGTGATTCAGGCTAATGAAAAAGCTGTCGTACTTCAGCGTAAAATCCTTGCCCATGATTTCAAAATTACCGGCTGTGATTTTCCCGTTGAACCGCAGGTCGCGGTCTTTCAACAGAGTGATCACGCTGCTATCCGGTTTGATCTGCACATTCAGGGAGTCGCTCACTTTAAACTCCTCCACGCCACGAATGGTGAAGTACCGCTTCTTGAGATTCATAGACGCATTGGCGGTGCGCTCGCTGTACGAATGAATTTTCAGGTTATCGTAATCAATCTCGCCCTTGTTGGCATCGTAAAAACGCAGCAATTGTTCCTTCACTTTTACCTTCCGCAACGTTGGATCGTACTGAATCATGCCTTTGGCCGCCAGTAGTTCCATACCGATGCGGACTTCGTTGGGTTTGATGCGATATTGAATGGCCAGGTCGTCCGGATAAAACTCCATCCGGCCGGTTTCGCGCACAAAGTGGGTTACCAGGCCCACGGGGTTAAAGCTAAGATTCGTGCCCTGTAGAATTTGATAATCGTTGGGATCGTAATGATCGATCGACTCAATGATCATGGGTTCCTGACTGACTCCGCTAGTGGTAAAGATGTTGAGGCTGTCGGCATTCAGATTCCACTTCAGGATATCGCCCGAAAAATCCACATTATAGAACGTGGAGGCATAGCCCACGTCTTTGAACAAGCCTTTGCTGCGATGGAGCGACAATTGCCGGGTGCCGGTATGATAGCGAAGCTGCGCAGCGGGATGAAAGATCGAGTCGTTGTCGTGATACAGGGTAACTGCGGCCGAGGTTGATGAGATCACCGAGTCTTGAAAATCGAATTGTTTGGCACGTGCATAGAAGCGTCTGCCCACGCTGTCGGATACCTGAAGAAAGGCCATGTCGCCATTCAGGCTGGCACTGTACAGATGCGGGCCGCTCAACGCGAAACCCCCGCGGTATTCCAAACCCGCATCGCCGAGACCTTGAATAGCCAGTTGCCCTTCGTACGACATGAAGCGTGGATAGCTCTTCGTACGCCCACTGGGAGCGGCACTCCGAAACTCCAAAACGCCTTCCACCCGCTCGGCCAGTTTGCCGATGTAGGTAAGCTGCACTTGCTCGGCTTTGAACTCCGCCTTCGCGATGCTGAACGAAAACTTGTTGAGTTGCGCAAAGACCGAATCCGGTCCGAGTCCGGCCGAGCGCCAATCAAAGCGACCACCCTCGGCGGCAAAAAGCTTCTCGATGAGCGAATAGGTACCCTTCGTTTTTTGGATGGGCGTGGAATCATAGCGGGTTACAAACCAAAGATCCGTTTCATCAAATTCGATCACCGGGCCCAGCAACGTGGGCAACAAAATGGGTGTTTTCCAAAAAGGGGGCGGTGGCGGTAACACACTGTCGGCAGCAGCATCGTCATACTCCTTCCACGGATCTTCTTCTTCCGTTTGGGTGGTGTCCGGTGGCGGAGGTGCCACAGGCTCTGCGAAAACAAACCGGTACGAATCGTTCGTGCACTTCAACCGAAACGAGCGGTCGGCATGCAACGCATGAAATTGGAAGAACGTGCGACTTTGCGTGAGAAACAAAATGAATTTTGGCTTGGTGAGTTGCTCGAGCGATTTTGCCACCACCCGCAAAAACTCGGTAAGTTTATCGGGCGAAACCTTTTCGATGTTCACCGCATCGGTAATGGCTCCGTAGTACATCACCATGTGGGGCCGCACACTGTAGCCCAGCTTTTTCATCAGGCGGGCTTGTTTCATGATGGTGATTTGCTGGTCCTGGCCGAGCGAGCTAAAAATGGTGCTAAAGGCCGCGCCAACCGCCATGGCATCTACGTTTCGCGTGTTTTCCAATACCATGCGCACGCTGTCCTGAAAATTCAGGCGCGGGGCATCCGGCCGCTGAGCCAACAAGCTGGCCGCCACGAGAACGCAAAAACCAAAAACAACTCTCTTTTTCACCTTCGAAAAGCCGTCCAAATTCGGAAAATATCGGGTAATGTGCTAATGACCGGTAGCCCCCTGAAAACGCGATGCCGGTGGGTGATCGTATGTCGTTCGCCAACGATGTTTACGAACAGACGCTGGAAATCAGTTTCCCATTCACCCCTGCTTCTTCAACAACAGTGTGGCCCAGGTTTCGCGCTCATCACGCTGGTATTCGTGGATAGTAAAAGATTGGGCACGGGCTACCAAATCCGGGATATCGTGTGTGTAAAAACCGCTGAGTAGCAACATCCCGCCCGTATGCAGATGCCGGGCATATTCCGGCAACTCATCCAGCAAAATGTTTTTGTTGATGTTGGCCAGAATCACATCAAACATCCCCGTAAAGGGTAACTCGCGGATGGTGCCCTGGCGGATGCGCACATTTTGCACGCGATTCATCTCCAGATTTTCTTTGCCGTTCAGCACGCTCCATTCATCAATATCGAAGGCTTCTACCTCGGTGGCACCTCGTAGGGTCGCCATGATGGAGAGGATGGCAGTGCCACAGCCGGCATCCATGACGCGCTTACCTTGATGGTCTAAGTCCATTTGTTGTTTTAACATCAGGTGCGTGGTTTGGTGATGACCCGTGCCAAACGACATCTTGGGTGTGATGATGATTTCGTAGGGATACTGCCTTTCTACCCGATGAAAATCTGTGCGCACCAGACAGCGTTCGTCCACCACAATGGGGTTTAAACTCTTCTCCCACTGTTCATTCCAATTCTGTTTTTCGATGCGATCGTAGAAGAAGAGGAGCGGTTGCACGTGGCCATACCGCTGCTGGATGTCAGTGAGGGTGGCGCGGTCGAAGCGTTCGTTTTCTACGTAGGCCTCAAAGCCCTTTTCCGTTTCCATAAAGGTGTCGAAGCCGGCCTCGGCCACTTCCGCCATCAAGATTTCTGCGAAGTCGGCCGGGCACACCACTTGGAGCCGGGTATAAAACATTAGCCGATGGCTTTAATGATGTCGGTAAACTCGCGCGACTTGAGCGAGGCACCGCCCACCAGGCCGCCATCCACATCCGCGCAAGCGAATAACTCTTTCGCGTTGTCGGCCTTCACGCTGCCGCCATACAAAATAGAAATGTTGGCCGCCACGGCGGGGCCGTATTTTGTGGCGAGATGCTGGCGAATTACCGCGTGCATTTCCTGCGCCTGCTGGGCGCTGGCGGTTTTACCCGTGCCAATGGCCCACACGGGCTCATACGCAATGACAACTTGTTGCAGTGCTTCGGCCGGCAAATGAAAAAGACTTTGCTCCACTTGTTCTTTCACCAATTTTTCGTGGGTGCCCTGCTCACGAATCTCCAGCGGCTCGCCGCAGCAAAAAATGGGTTGCAGTTGCGCCTTCAGCGCTGCGTCTACTTTTTTGGCAAGCAGTGCGTTCGTCTCACCCTGGTACTGTCTCCGCTCGGAGTGGCCAATGATCACAAACGGGATTTGCATGGCTTTAAGCATCGGGGCGGAAACCTCGCCGGTGTATGCACCCCATTCATGCTCGCTGCAATTCTGGGCGCCTAACTTCATGCGGGCGCCTGCTCCAAG
>JBIIVI010000180.1:0-7537 GCA_044339555.1 Cyclobacteriaceae bacterium
TGGCGGCGGCAGGGCAACCGGTGGCCAAGCATGGTAACTACGGAGTTTCTTCCGCGTGTGGCTCATCAAATGTGCTGGAATATTTTGGGTATCGATTTACCAATGATCCCGACCAGTTGAAGCGCAATCTGGCGGAAGCCAACATTTGCTTTATGCATGCACCCTTGTTTCATCCCGCCATGAAAAACGTGGCCCCCATTCGCAGAGAACTGGGTGTGAAGACTTTCTTTAACATGCTCGGGCCGATGGTGAATCCAGCGTTCCCAACACGCCAACTCGTGGGCGTGTTCAGTTTGGAACTGGCTCGTCAATATGGCTACTTGTACCAACAAACGGGCAAGTCGTTTACGATTCTCCATGCCGTAGATGGTTACGATGAAGTTTCTTTAACCGGTGGCGTTAAAATATTTTGCAATCAAGGCGAGCACGTGTGGGAACCCGCTGATCTCGGATTCATCAAATTGAACGCGGATGCCATTCGCGGCGGTGATACCGTGGAGGAGTCGGCTGCGATTTTTACTCAGGTGTTGGAAGGGCGAGGCACACCGGCGCAGCAAGATGTAGTGCTGGCCAACGCCACGCTCGCTTTGTGGGCAGCCGACCAATCCCAACCCCTTGGGGATGTCCGACAGCGCGCCACAGAAGCACTTGTGTCCGGCAGAGCTGCCCAATGTTTTCAAGCGTTATTAAAGTGAAAGCTGCATAAAGCCGAGCGATGAATATTCTTGACAAAATTGTTCAGCACAAGTTGGCGGAAGTGGCTCTCCGAAAGGCTCAAAAGCCTGTAGCGGTTTTGGAACGTCAGCCTGCTTTTGTCCGGCCCATTCTGTCGCTTCAGCAGGCAATTCGCGACAGGAGCAAAACGGGAATCATTGCCGAATTCAAACGGCAATCTCCTTCAAAAGGAGTAATCAATGCCGATGCTTCGGTAATTGACACCACTCGTGCATACGTGCAAGCTGGAGCAGCGGCATTATCGGTGTTAACCGACACCGCTTTTTTTGGTGGATTATCTGAAGACTTACAGGCCGCCCGGATTAGTGCTTGCCCGATTCTCCGAAAGGATTTTGTAATCGATGAATATCAAATTCTTGAGGCGCGGGCATTAGGGGCAGACGCGATCCTGCTGATCGCAGCCATCCTCACGCCCGAGCAGGCTACTTCATTTGCGCGATTGGCGCATGCGCTTGGTCTAGAAGTGTTGCTTGAAGTTCACAGCCAGACCGAGTGGCGCCAGCACCAACATGTGGGTGCAGATTTGGTAGGGGTGAATAACCGCAACTTAAAAACATTCGAAGTCTCCATCAACTTATCCAAAGAGTTTGCCCACCTGTTGCCGGGTGCAATCACAAAAGTGTCGGAAAGTGGCATTGATCAGCCGGCTGTGATTGAAGAACTGCGCGCGCACGGGTATGATGGTTTTCTGATGGGCGAATACTTTATGAAACACGCGGATCCCGGGCAGGCCGCCAAGGAATTTATGCTAGCATTACCAAGCCGATGAGCCGCTTAGTTAAAATATGTGGCATGCGGGAAGCAACCAATCTGAAAGACGTGGTGGCCTTGAAACCTGACTTGGTGGGGTTCATCTTTTACGAACACTCCGCTCGCTTTGTTGGCGATGCCTTTTTAATTCCTGACGAAGTGCGGATCGAGCAGCGTGTAGGTGTTTTTGTAAATGTTGATTTCGAAGAAGCGAAGTTGCTTCGCCTGCGGCATCAACTGGGCTGGATTCAATTGCATGGACAGGAGTCAGTTGAATACGTGCAAGCTGGCCGGGCGGCAGGCTGGCGCATCATTAAAGCTTTTTCGGTGGATGCAGAGTTTGATTTTACTGACACGGAAGTTTATTCGCCTTTTTGTGATTACTTTCTTTTTGATACGAAAGGACTTCAGCCGGGAGGCAATGGCCGCACGTTTGATTGGAATTTGTTGAGTCAATACCGCGGCACTGTACCATTTTTATTGAGCGGTGGTTTGAATGTGGGCCTGCTTCCCGCTCTTCAATTGATAACACATCCTCAATTGGTCGGCTTCGACTTTAACAGCGGGTTGGAACTTGCCCCGGGCCGGAAATCAGTCGAGCAGGTACGAATTGTATTAAATGAACTAAAAGAACCCAAATCATGAACTATCACGTAAACGAAAAAGGGTACTATGGGGATTTTGGCGGAGCCTACATTCCGGAAATGTTGTATCCCAATATTGAAGAGTTACGAACCAATTATCTGAGTTTCATCCAGGATCCCGATTTTCAGCGGCAATTTCAAGAATTGCTTCGCCATTACGTGGGACGTCCGACACCACTTTTTTTAGCAAAGCGACTTTCGGAAAAATATGGCGCCAAGGTGTACCTGAAGCGCGAGGATCTGTGCCACACTGGCGCTCACAAGGTAAACAATACGGTTGGTCAGATTCTAGTGGCCCAGCGGTTGGGTAAGCGAAAAATTATTGGCGAAACCGGTGCGGGTCAGCACGGGGTGGCCACCGCCACTGTGTGCGCGCTGATGGGCATGGAATGCATTGTCTACATGGGGCAGCTTGACATGGAGCGTCAACGACCCAACGTGGAGCGAATGCGCATTCTGGGCGCTACAGTAGTGGGAGTGACCAGCGGGAACAAAACCCTGAAGGATGCCACGAACGAAGCCATGCGCCACTGGATCAATCATCCAACCGACACGCACTACATTATTGGATCAGTTGTTGGGCCACACCCGTATCCGGATATGGTGGCACGCTTTCAATCGGTGATCAGTGAAGAGATCAAATCTCAGTTGATCGAAGCGGAAGGAAATCCTTTTCCCGATTACGTGCTTGCGTGTGTGGGCGGAGGTAGCAATGCGGCTGGCGCATTTTATCACTTTCTGGAAGATGAGCACGTGAGTTTAATTGGGGTAGAAGCAGGCGGAAAAGGAATTCACTCAGGCGAATCGGCTGCCACCACCGCCCTCGGCCGCCCGGGGGTGCTGCATGGAAGCAAAACCTTGCTCATGCAAACCGAAGATGGCCAGGTGGTGGAGCCCTACTCGATTTCGGCTGGGCTTGATTACCCCGGCATTGGGCCTCAACACGCTCACTTGTTCCGAACCGGCCGCGTTTCATTTGTAAGCGCTACCGACGAAGAAGCGATGGAGGCCGGCATTGAGGTAAGCCGCCTCGAAGGGATCATTCCGGCCATCGAAACAGCTCACGCGTTCGCAGCCCTCGCCCAACTGCCCTTCGATCGCGATGATGTGGTCGTGATAAATGTCTCGGGCCGGGGCGACAAAGATTTAGAAACGTACATCCGCTGGGGAAAATACTGATATGGAAAACCGACTCACCAACTTTTTTTCGGTCGACCGAAAGAACCTGCTTTCTATTTTCTTTACAGCTGGTTTTCCACGCTTGGAGGACACCCCCACCGTGGCGCTCGCGTTACAGGAGGCAGGCGTGGATTTGATTGAAATCGGTATTCCTTTTTCCGATCCGCTCGCGGATGGCCCCGTCATCCAACAGAGCAACAAAGTGGCACTCGACAATGGCATGACTGTGCCCTTGTTGTTGAAACAGGTTACAGCGCTGCGCCAGCAAGTGCAGCTTCCAATTTTGCTGATGGGATACCTGAATCCCGTGCTGCAATACGGGTTTGAGCGGTTTCTTCAGGATGCAGCTACGGCGGGCGTTGATGGACTGATTTTTCCTGATTTGCCGCTTGCGGAATACGAAACGAACTACTTGGCCCTTTTCCAGCAGCATCAATTGAGTCACGTCTTTCTGATTACGCCTACTACCAACGAGGAACGGCTTGCTCACATCGACCGATTGAGTACTAGTTTTATCTACGCAGTCTCCGCTTCCAGCACCACAGGGGCGCGAAATGATTTTTCGGACGATCAACTGGCGTATTTTGAGCGCCTCCAAAAACGAAGTTTCCGGCATCCACTGTTAGTTGGCTTTGGAATTTCCAATCGCCAAACGTTTCAAACAGTTTGCCGGTATGCCGCGGGCGGTATCATTGGCAGCGCCTTCATTAATCTGCTGGCGGCTTCAAAGGATTTGCCTTCGGATATTCGAGAGTTTGTGCACAGCCTTCGAAATTGATGGCAGAAAAACCACTTAACTGATGATGACAGAACAATGATAATTTACGGCATCAAAAACTGCGACACCGTGAAGAAGGCGGTGGCGTGGTTAACCGCACACCGGATTGATTTTGAGTTTCACGACTACAAGACGCGCGGAATTGATGCGAAGTCTTTGCAACGCTGGGCGGATCAGGTGGGATGGGAAACCTTGCTAAACAAGCGAGGAACTAGCTGGCGAAAATTGAGCGAAGCAGAGCAATCGGGCATCACCACACCGGCCGCAGCATTCGAATTGATGCAGGCCAAGCCGAGTGTGATCAAACGTCCGTTGATTGAGCGCGAAGGAAAAGTCCTTGTTGTGGGTTTTGATGCCGCTCGCTACGAAGTTAGTTTCCCAACCGCTGACGCAAGTTCGGAATTAGTGGATGACCACTTTATGAACCTCGCGGTGTGCACCTTCTACCCGGATCAGGTAGATCCCTTTGGGAAGGGTAGTTGCATCCAGATAGACATCTTGTTGGCCCGGAGCAGCAGCCTCGGAACTAATCCGGGCACCCGTGGTACTTAAAAGTTGGACTTCCGTGGCAAGTTGGGAATCCGGAATCCGCACCCAAATTTTTCCGTTTGAAGGATTTGGATAGACCACGGAAGAAAAACCCGCTTTGTCCGGCACGTCCGTTACAACAAAGTTCACCAAGCCTGGTTCCAACGCAGGTTGTCGGACAGTGGTGTAGATGTGAAATTCGCCCGGAGCCAATAAATCGCGCGTGAGTAAATCAGTTACGTTCACAGACGCTCCCGAAAAAAAGTCGAACCAGGTGCCCGTCTTGGTGTAGTAGCCGCTCGCCTCCTGATAGGTTGTGCTGAAGTTGCCGACTATGGCAATGTCCATTGAGCTGTGAGAGATGGAAATGAAGCGCCATGATCCTGAAGATGACCAAGTAAATGATCCCGCTTTGAAAGCAGTTTTGTTACGGTTGATGAGTTGCAGAATGGCAGCCATGGATTTATACACCTTTTGTCGCTCGGCGTTCTCGTAGTAACCCAAGTTACCTGCTCCCCATGGCAATGGCTTGTTACCTACTCGGCAATTGGGGTTGATACTACCGTTCGGACAGAAGTTGATGCTTTTATCGTAGCCAAGCTCACCAAACTGCCAGAGCATTTTTGGGCCGGGAACGGGGTAGAGGAACGCGGCGGCCAGCTTCAGACGGTTGAGTGCAATGTTCAGGTCGCGCACATCGTAGCCAGGGGCCTGCCGCCCGCGTGTGAGCATGTCCACCATTACACGTTCCTCGTCATGGCTTTCCATGTAGTTCACGTGGGAGAGGCGACTGGCTTCATTAAAATCAGCCGAAAGGTTATTGGCCGTCAGTGCATCTGAATACAGTCCTGTTAGTTTGCCCCATAAAAGCATACCCCGGTTAGCAAGCTCACGTTCCTCGGTGCTTACGCCCAGGTGTTCCAGAATTACATACGCATCGGGTTTGTAACTCCAGATTTTGTTGGCCATCCGCGTAAGCAAATTAATGCGCGATTGGTCGTATGCACTCCACGCATTTACATTAGAAGGATTGTTAGTTTGCGTAAACCCTTTCGACAAGTCGAAACGATACCCATCGAAATGATACTCTTTGAGCCAGTAGCTGCAAACGGTATCCACAAATGCTTTGGTGTACTCACTTTCGTGATTAAAATCGTAGCCTACGTTAAAGGGATGGGTAGCATCGGGATTAAACCACGGGCTATTCGGGGTCGGTTTTCCTGCGGCCCGGTCGAAATACATCATCACCATCGGGTTCTGGCCAAACGCGTGGTTGAGTACCATGTCCAGAATCACCGCAAATCCTTGCTGATGGGCGACTTCAATAAATCGTTTGAGATCGTTTTTAGTGCCGTAATACTTATCCGGAGCAAAAAAGTAGGAGGGGTTGTAGCCCCAGCTTTCGTTGCCTTCAAACTCCATGATGGGCATAAGTTCAATGGCATTTACGCCCAGTCTTTTCAAGTACTTAAGTGTGTCCGTCAATTCTTTATACCTGCGGGTCTGTACAAAATCGCGGATCAGTAACTCATATACCACGAGTTCCTTCTTGTCTGGTGCTTTCCAAGCGGCTTCGGTAGCGGCCCATGTGTAGGGTGCTTGATTAGTTTGAAGTACTGATGCGATGCCGTAGTCTTCGCGTGTATAGGTTGGCAAGTTGGGGTAGGTGGTGGTAGGGATAAATTTGTCGTTCCACGGATCCGCAACTTTCTCGGCGTAGGGGTCGCCCACGCGGATAACTCCGTCAACCCAATATTGAAAAACATATTCCTTGCCGGATTCAAGTCCGGTCAGTTCCAACCAAAAGCGTTTGCCATCGGGCGACTTTTTCATCAGGTAACTGTTATTCAACTGCCAGTTGGTGAAGTCGCCCACAACGTATACGAATTCCTTACCGGGGGCGAGTAAAACCAGTGTGGCTTTGGTAGCATCCGTGCTGTAGTTGATTCCATTTTTTAGTCCAATGGGTACAGGTGCTTCTACCGTGGTTGCTCGTTCCGTAAGGGTGAACTCGCGCTGCGATTCCACCGTGACAGATCCGATAACCGCTGTGGCTTTCACGGTTACAAGGCCAGAGGCAGTTGGGGTAAAGGCACCCGAAATTGTGGTTACGTTGGTTTGAGTGCCAATAGCGTTAAACCCAGAGCCGCTATTTACGGCAAGCGTAAGGCTACTGGCGCTTGCCGACGCAGTAGCGGAGAATGTGATGGCCGAGCCGGTTGAAAAGAAAACCTGATTAGCGACTGGGCTATTGATTTCTACAAAATTCGGAACGGACAGCCGGACAAAAATATCGGGTGATGTTTGTTTGGAGCCGTCTGCGTTTCGAAACACCATGGCGATCCAAAAAATATTCGTACCAGCCGGTACGCCAAAATAACTACGTGCCGATGGGTTGAGGGCCAGTTGCCACTGGTTGGGCTGGCCCGCTACAGCGGTCATTTGTCCTACGCCATTGTCCTGACCCCAATTCCCTTTAACAAATCTCCAATCGCCACCACCGGGCGTGCTCGTATTGGTGGTAACTACACCGGCATGGGCATACACTTTTGTTTCTCCGGCCAGCGGCGTTCCTGCTGCATTGAATGTGAGTGTGACGGACTGTTCGCCGGTCGGGTTGGCTGGTGTAAGCGTTACATTTTGTGCGGAGAGTCCGACATAAAGAAAAATGTTTAAGTAAACAAGGCTTTGTTTAAACATGATAATCAGGTAGTTGCGGGATAAAATTAGGGAACAAAAACGAACTTCAAGGTTTTGTTTTTAAGCACACGGTACCGCAACCGTTTGCGACTTTTTTTAGGCTCTACAATGCAGTTATTTTAGTCGAAAATGTTGCTGGATACGCAACAACTTTCTAAACTTGTTGAAAACTGAATTAACCCAAACTCTATGAAGAAAGGAATTTTACTGGTGTTGAGCGTGG
>JBIIVI010000181.1:0-7534 GCA_044339555.1 Cyclobacteriaceae bacterium
ATTTTGCGTTCCTCCATTTCACCATTCCGGATCTTCTCGCGAAAAATCTGGCGGGTGCGTTCATTCAATTCAACATCGGTGGTAGGCACTTCCTCTTCACCATTGGTAAACCCAGCCGTTTTCGGACTCGGCTGCCGCATGGGCGGAATGAGGGCATCCAAAATGGTTTCCTCCACGCCCTGCATGGCTCGTTCCTTCACGGCCTCCTTTTTCTGCGCTTTCACCAGATTCACGCTTTGTTCCACCAGATCGCGCACCATGCTTTCCACATCGCGGCCCACGTAGCCCACTTCGGTAAACTTGGAAGCTTCTACTTTCACAAAAGGCGCCTCAGCAATTCGAGCCAGCCTGCGAGCGATTTCGGTTTTGCCTACTCCGGTCGCGCCAATCATCAAAATGTTGTTCGGAATGATATCATTCTTGATTTCCGTCTTTACACTCATTCTGCGCCAGCGATTACGAAGGGCAATGGCTACGTTTCGCTTGGCCTCGTGTTGGCCAATAATGTATTTGTCCAATTCGGCTACAATCTGGCGAGGGGTCAAAGAAGTGTTTTGCATCAATTCGATTTGTTTTCGGTCACCACCAACTCCATCGGTTCTTCCACCTTGTCTTTCAAAAGCGCGATTTTCAATACCTCCGCGACTGTATCCACATAATGAAACTGTAGGCCTTTTATGTATTGCTTTTCGATTTCTTCCACATCGCGTCTGTTGCGCGCACTCAGCACGATTTCTTTGATACCGCCACGCTTGGCAGCCAGAATCTTCTCTTTAATCCCACCCACGGGCAACACTTTACCACGCAGGGTAATCTCCCCGGTCATCGCTAACTTGGCTTTCACCTTCCGTTGGGTATAGATCGATGCGAGTGACGTAAGCATCGTAATGCCGGCCGAGGGTCCATCTTTGGGAACAGCGCCTGCGGGCACGTGCACATGCAAATCGTACTGCTGAAAGACCCGGTGATCAAGACCCAGATCCGCTGCATTACTTTTTAAATACGAGAGTGCCGCCAGGGCGGATTCCTTCATCACATCTCCCAGTTGCCCGGAGAGCGTAAGCTGTCCTTTGCCGCGACTGAGGGAAGACTCTACAAACAAAATGTCGCCACCTACTTGAGTCCACGCCAACCCCGTTACCACTCCGGCCAATTCGTTTCCTTGGTACAGCTCTTCGTCAAAAATCTCCACGCCAAGTGCCTTCACCACGAACTCGGGAGTGATCTCCTTCGTGATTTCTTCTTCCATGGCCACCGACTTCGCGATACTGCGCACCACACTGCCGATTTTGCGCTCAAGATTTCGCACACCCGATTCCCGGGTGTAACTGGAAATGATTTTTAGCAGCGCTTCTTTCGAAAAGGAAACCGCACCCGCTGGAAGCCCATGCTCGGCAATCTGCTTGGGGATGAGGTGCCTAGCTGCTATTTGCTGTTTCTCCTCAACGGTGTAACCCGTTAACTCAATGATCTCCATCCGGTCGCGCAGGGCCGGATGAATCGTATCCAATGAATTGGCTGTGGCGATAAACAACACCTTGGAAAGATCATAATCAATTTCCAGGTAGTTGTCTACGAACGCACTATTTTGTTCCGGATCCAACACCTCCAGCAAGGCCGAGGCAGGATCACCGCGGAAATCCGAGCGGATCTTATCAATCTCATCCAGTACAAAAACCGGGTTAGACGATTTCGCCTTTTTGATGTTTTGCAAAATCTTCCCGGGCATCGCGCCAATATAGGTCTTCCGATGGCCTCGGATCTCAGCCTCGTCATGCACTCCCCCCAACGACATACGCACGTATTGGCGCTGCAAAGATTTCGCAATTGATTTGCCCAGCGAAGTTTTGCCTACACCGGGCGGGCCGTACAAGCATAGAATGGGCCCACGCATATCTTGCTTGAGTTTCAACACCGCCAGGTATTCCAAAATCCGGGTCTTTACTTTCTCCAACCCCGAATGATCTTTATCCAGAATCTTCTTGGCGCGTTTAAGATCGAAGTCATCGGTGGTGTACTCGTACCACGGCAAATCCAACAGAAACTCCACGTAATTCATCGCTACCGGAAACTCGGCCGCCTGGGGATTTGTGCGTTGCAGCTTCTCCAATTCTTTGTTGAAGTGGTCCATGGCTTGTTTACTCCACTTCTTCTCGGCACCACGCTTGCGCAGTTTTTCAATCTCCTTGTCGGGCCCATCATAGCCTAACTCGTCCTGCAAAACTTTGATCTGCTGCCGCAAAAAATAATCACGCTGCTGCTGATCTACTTCCGTATGCACTTTTTTCTGAATCTCGTTTTTGATCTCGAGCATTTGGATTTCGCGCATCATGTACTGCAACAGCAGCGTGCCACGGTCTACGATGTTCTCCGTTTCCAGAATCTTCTGCTTGTCCGGTACTTCTACATTCAGATTTGATGATAGAAAGTGTACTAAAAAAGCGGGGCTTTGAATGTTATCGAGCGCCACCTGAGCTTCTTGCGGAATCTCCGGATTCAGTTTGAGTATTTTGGTGGCAGAATCTTTGAGCGATTGGAAGAGCGCCTTCGCCTCGCGGGTTTGCAAGTTAAGTGGAGGCTCCACCAACAAATTAATCCGGGCAGTGAGGTAGGGTTCTTCCTGCACGTACTCCGCAATTCCGAACCTGTTTTTGCCTTGGATAATGATCGTTGTATTGCCGTCTGGCAACACCAGCATCTTGATGATCCGCGCCAGTGTGCCAAACCGATACAAATCTTCGATGCCCGGTTCTTCGGCTTGTTTATTTTTTTGGGCGATGACGCCAACAATCCGGTTGCCCTGGTAAGCTTTTTTGATCAGCTTGATGGACTTCTGGCGAGTAACGGTAATCGGAATTACCACACCCGGAAAAAGCACTGTGTTTTTAATCGGCAGAATGGAAATCTCCTCCGGTAACTCTTCGGCTTTTAGATCAGACTCCTGCTCGGGATTGATGAGTTGAATAAACTCTTCGGAGTCTTCTTGCACCATGGGGGTAATCGCAAATGATGATTTGAACATGAAAAGAATGACAATTTGACACAAAAAAACTGTGTCTACAATACATATTTTAGGGCTGCCTTAATGGGTCAATCATGATGCCAACTTTGTTAATACGTTAAATTGCATGAACTTAGATGATGATGGCAGAAAGACGTAGCAACCCAACCGGCCGGGCAAAGGCTTTTCTGTTCCTGCTTTTCGCACTTTTATGCTTAAGCGGAGTGGCGCAACGGAAGCAAAAGCTGAAAACTGCCGCCAACATTCAATTGAACGACAGTCTGGTGCAATTCAGCCAGTCTGACATTTTTCGGTTTCCGAACGTAAACCGCGTGGCTTACTTCCGTGATGACGCCCGCATTGGAAAACTGAAGGCCCTCGACAACTCTGGCCAGGAAGAACTCTTGTACCGGGAATTAAAAAGTTACGTAGCCAATTTTGGGATTGACAACTTCAGTAAGCAAACACCCATGATTTGGCGGTTGGCTAAACTCTCAGAAAAATTTGGTCCTAAGGGCGAGGCCGTGCTGCTTTACAAACTCGTCTTGAAGCACCACCAGCAAGGCATCGACCTAAAGGAGGTGTACGCGCGCCACGACTCCATCGAGACCAATCGTAAAGACTTATTTGTGCCGCTGGATGAGTATTACAAGCTAGTAGCTTATCGCAAAGAAATAGATACACTGCGCCCGCCACACGCTGTACTAACGGATATGGGATATCACATCAACAGCGACAAAGAAGACTACGGTCCCACCATTGGTAACGTAGACTACTTGCTCCTCTTCACTTCCAAACGCAACCGGCACACAGAAAAGAACACGTACGATGAAGATATCTTCTACAGCGCTAAGTTAGACGGTACCTGGCAAGACGCGTTTCCATTTAAAAGCATCAACACCTCCTACAACGAAGGCTCCGCTTGTTTAAGCCTGGATGGGAAGTTTCTCTATTTTTCGCGGTGCAACTCGCCCGATGGCCGCGGTAGCTGTGATTTGTTTGAAGCAACGCTGAAGCGCGACAGCACCTGGGGAAATGTGCGCAACATGGGGCCCGCCATTAACAGCTCCGGTTGGGATTCGCACCCGTCATTGTCACACTCGGGCGATACGTTGTTTTTTGCCTCTAATCGCATTGGGGGTTTCGGTCTCTCGGATATTTATTTCAGTGCACGCGATAAGAGCGGCGCCTGGTCGCAAGCCCGCAACCTGGGCCCGATTATTAACACCAACAAGAGCGAAGTCAGCCCGTTTTTTCATCACCGCCATAATGTGTTGTACTTCAGTTCAGATGGTCAGCCGCTTTGCTTTGGGGACTTCGATATCTACAAATCGAACTATCAAAACGGCACTTGGCAGGAACCGAAAAATATCGGGCCGCTGGTAAACGGTGCCGGCAGCGAGTATTACTTCACGATCGATTCGGAGTCGCATGACTTATACTACGCGCGGTCTGCTCAGGAAACCAAAGATAACCTCGACCTCTTTTCATTTCCTGTGCCGATGGAAGCACAACCTACCGCAGTGGTGGCGTTGAGGGGCAGTTTAAAGACGCCTGAAGGCAAACCACTGAAAGGTATTGTTTCGATTATTGACCTCGACCAAGGGGTTGAAGTAGCACCTAAGTACCTGCGAGAAGATGGAACGTTTGATTTTGAACTCATCAACAAACGCAACTACCTGTTGATTATCCAAGGCGATGATTTCTTCAGAATTGAAGAGCTTTTCTTTCTGGATGGCGACAAACAAATGGACCGGGTGGCTGAACCGATTGAAGCCCGAATTGCCTTTAAGTCGCTTGAGTTTGAAAACGGGAAATCGGAGATTCTTCCCGCCATGCACGGCGACCTGAACAAGCTGGGTAATTTTCTGGTGGATCATCCCGATCTGGTGCTTGAAATTTCCGGACACACCGACAGTGCGGGTAAAGAAGAAGCCAACCGCAAACTATCGCAAGACCGGGCAGACGCCATTCGATTGTATTTGATTGAATCGTTTAAGGTTGAGTTAGATCGCATTCAGGCAAAAGGCTTCGGAAGCTCGAAGCCTATTGTAAAAGAAGTAAGGGAAGAAGACAAGCAACTCAACAGACGCGTAGAGTTTCAGATTTCGCGGGCGCAAGCCGAGAAAGACTAGCCGAACCAGTTTCTAACAGTAGTTAATCAAACCGGATCGCACGAATCGGTTGAATGCGCGTGGTTAACCCCGTGGGCACCAATAGCACCACCGTAACGAGCGTAAACACGAGTAAATTAAGTACCACGATCGGCCACCAGTGCCAACTGATGGGCACGTAACTCATATAATAATCATTGGCGCTCAACTTCAGGATTTGAAATTTCCATTGCAGCCAACACAACCCGAGACCCACCACATTTCCCCACAACAATCCTTTGCCAATTAATTGCATCCCCTGGTAAATAAAAACACTGCGTACCAGTCGGTTTTTCGCTCCAAGTGCTTTTAGCATGCCGATCATTTGTGTGCGCTCCATCACCAAAATCAAAATCACGGAAATCATGTTAACACACACCACCGAAAGAATGATCGCCAGTAAAATATTCACTTGCCTGCTGATCAAACCGAGCCAGTCAAAAACCATGTTGTACCGATCGCTGGTTTTCTCGAGGTAGAAATCATAGTCCATACGCTCGCCAATTTCTACCATTGCGGCATCTGCGGCCTGGGGATTCTTCAGGTAAATTTGAAGGCCGCCCGCCACGCTGTCGCCCCAATCATTTAGCCGCTGCACCAGCCGGATGTCGCCCATTACCATTTGGCCATCAAAATACTCCGAAAGGTTGGTTTCGTAGAGCCCGACCACTTGAAGTTTTCGGAAGCGGGGCGGGTTTTGAAAAAAATGAATCGTGATTTCATCATTCAATTCGATGTTAAGCTTGCGGGCAATCTCACTACTCACTACCACTTCGCGCGAGTACGAAGAGTCCTGTAACTGAATGAAGCGCCCCGCCTTCATGTACGGCTGAAACCGCTCCTGCGAAAAACTACGACCGATGCCGCGAAAAAGAATTCCCAAAACTTCGTCTTCAGCCTTTATCAGTCCCGGTTTATGCGCAAACTCCTGCACGTGAGCTACGGATGGATACTGTTCCGGATTTCGCACCACATCCAAATTGTAAGAAAAGGGTTGTTCTTCGGCCGCGTTACTCATGGTGAAGCGGGTAATCAACAGGTGACCGCTCACCCCGTAAATCTTATCTTTCACCGTATCCTGAAATCCGTACATAATCAGAAAGGATACAATCGCGGCTGCCAAACCCAGCGCAATGGTTATAATGGCAATGCGGTTGATCAAGCCAGAAAAGCCACGATATTGCGGACTGCTGATGCGAGTTGAGAGAAAAAGCGACAGATTCAAAACTTGGCTTATTTTTGGCTTATGATCGGTACAAAGAAAACTAAAATGCACCGCTTTTCATGCTTCATCTGGTTGGTGGTTTCAACCTTGGCAGTTGGTGCGCAACCCGCGCAGGTTCAACTCGGTATCCATCAACTGGATAAAGTAGTAGCGGCCACTCAAAATAAACGTGTAGGCTTACTGGTAAACAACACGGCAGCACTGGGCCATGTGCACCTGGTGGATCTGCTGCAGACATTGAAAGTAAACGTTAAAAAGGTATTCGCGCCCGAGCATGGATTTCGCGGAAACGCAGATGCAGGCGAAACTATTAGCGATAGCAAAGATCCAAAAACCGGGCTGCCAATTGTGTCGTTGTATGGCAACAATAAAAAGCCCACCGCTGCCCAGTTGGCGGATGTGGACGTAGTGATTTTTGATATCCAGGATGTAGGTACGCGCTTTTTTACCTACATCAGTTCGCTCCACTACATGATGGAAGCGTGTGCCGAAAACAAGAAGAAAGTGATCGTGTTGGATCGACCGAATCCCAACGGGCACTATATCGATGGACCTGTGTTACAACCCGAGCTAAAGTCGTTTGTAGGTATGCACCCCATCCCGATTGTGCATGGCCTTACGGTAGGCGAATTGGCGCAAATGATCAATGGCGAAGGGTGGCTGGCAGGTGGTAAAAAGTGCGAACTAGAAGTGATGCGCATGCTGTTCTACACCCATGACACCCCGTTTGTGTTACCCATCAAGCCTTCGCCTAACCTACCTACACAACACAGTATTCTACTCTACCCTACTACCTGTCTGTTTGAAGGCACCGCGTTAAGTGTGGGACGCGGCACGCAAACGCCTTTCGAAGTGATCGGCCACCCAACGCTTACCGAGCTCCCCTTCCAATTCACACCAGTTAGTATTCCTGGCATGACCAAACAGCCCCCGTTTCAAGATCAGCCTTGCTTTGGGTGGGATTTTCGCGAAGCAAAACCAGAAAACAAGATTTCGTTACAGTGGCTGCTGGATGCCTACCAGGCTTTTCCCGAAAAAGAAAAATTCTTCATTCCCTACTTTGATAAACTGGCCGGCACTCCACAACTGAAAGAACAAATCCAACAGGGTTTGAGCGAACAGCAAATCCGCGAAAGCTGGAAAAAAGAATTGGTG
>JBIIVI010000182.1:0-7458 GCA_044339555.1 Cyclobacteriaceae bacterium
CGCCCCACGTAAACAAGAAATCGCGCGAGCAGTTTCAGCTCTGCACCTACAAGCGCCTGGTGGATATTTATTCCAACAGCGCCAAAACTGTAGATGCGTTGATGAAGTTGGAGTTACCGAGTGGGGTAGACGTTGAGATTAAAGTGTAGTGATATTTAACTTATGAAAAAGCCTTTGATGCGAATCAAAGGCTTTTTTGTTTTTATGCCTACCGTCAGCGAGATCGCCAGACCCAAGTGTTGGAAATGCGGGCCTTTGCATTGGCAATAACTTGCCCGTTTGCATCGGGAAACACCTGTTCCGTGATCGCGTACAACCCATCCGCGGTGAGCACCTCTACAATCGACTGGTCTATCACCACCTGAAGGGTGATAACGTACGGAGAACCGGCAATAACTACTTCTTCGCGGCTGGCAAATAGCGGGTGAAAATCAACCTTTCCGGATTGCGTTCGGTCTACAAACAACACTCCATTGTCATACCCAATAACGGTACTCGACTTTGCTGTTTTGAATATTTCCAATCGTCCACCGTCCTCCAGTTGCGCACTGAGTCCGAATGATCCGGAGTGGATTTCATCCGAACCCACAGGCACTTTTAATGAGTCTGGTAATGGCACAAATTGCTGTTGAAGTCGAAACCCCAGTGGTGTTTCCGCCAACGAAAGCAGCCGCGGCAGCGACATAGCGCCCCGCCAACTACCGGTCGGAATCTGGTTCGCATACGCCCAATTGTTTACCCAACCGAGCATGATGGTGCGGTCGGGCACATTGTTGAAGACGATGCCGGCGTAAAAGTCTTTGCCGTGGTCCACGTAAAGCGGATCGGTTTGGCTAGAGGTAAACTTGGTTCCATCAAAATCACCGATAAAATATTGCATGCCAACAAAGTCAGCTCCGGCTGGATGACTTCCCGAAAGCGACAACACCCATCGCGACTGCTCAGGCTGCCCAGTTACAGGTAGCTCGAACAAATCCGGACACTCCCAAATCCGCGAGGTGTCGCCCACGTTTCCGAATTCGCTTAATAGTTTCCATTCCCTCAAATTGGGCGATCCGTAAAACTGGACCTTGAACAAGTCTGGAATCACCAGCAGCATAATCCATTTTCCCGTAGCCGCGTGCCAAAACACTTTTGGGTCGCGAAAATCTTTTCGGCCGATGTCCAGAATGGGATTTTTATCGTACAATTTCCAGGTACGGCCGCGATCCTGGCTATGGGCCAGGCTTTGGTGTTGCATCCGACCCTCACCATTTTTATGTACATGCGAAGTGAAAATCGCCACGAGGCAATCTGGCCCGGTGCAGAGCCCGCTGGTGTTGCGGTCAACTACTACTGTGCCGGAGAAAATCATGGTGCTATCACCCGTAATGGGATCTGGATATTCGCGGATAGCAATGGGCAAGTGTTGCCAGTAGAGTAGGTCGGTACTAACGGCATGACCCCAGCTCATGTGGCCCCAGGTGTTGCCAAATGGATTATGCTGGTAAAACAGGTGGTACTCGCCCTCGTAGAATACGAGGCCGTTTGGATCGTTGGTCCAGTTTTGAGGTGGCGTGAAATGAAATAGAGGGCGAAAGCGTTCTGCGCTGACGGGTGGCTCCGGGGTGGCGCACATCATGATAACGAGGGCAAGCGATAGAATAATGGCGACTGCCAGATAGTTTTGATGCATAAGGCGTTGAAATCGTTTAGCAATCTAAAAATTTATAATCTAGTGATGTTGGCGGGACTCGGTTTTTGGATGTTGACCTGACCCCAGGCCCGCTGCAAAGGAGTAATACGATCTAGGATGATGCACTAGAATCCGTTAGAGAAAGATTTGAAGTTGCAGGAGAAACTCGCCCCGATAGCCGTCCTTCACCCGTTGATCGCCTCGCAAAAAGTACAGGGGTCGCGTGCTGTATTGGGGTGTGATTTTAGCATGGTGTCCATCCAGAAAAAAGTTAACGCCAACATCCCAATAGCTGCCGGGTTCATCCAACCACTCCAGCTTTTTCCACGTGTACGCCCCAAAGGGCTGGATGCGTGCTTTAAACGCGCGGCTTTTCGGTAAGAGCAACCCAGCTTGGGTGTAAAAGATATTGCCCGTGCCAACAAACATCCGGCTATCGCCTGGGCCATTCAGCGTTCGTTGCAGCGCTGCCATATTAGGATCGAACGCGATACCCGTGTTCATGATGCCAATTGTGCGCAGGTAGTTTGGGCCGAAGTTGTAGTTGTACCAAACGGCATAAGCTGTAATGGCAGTATTCTTAGCCGGGTTACCCACGGGTAGGTCAGCAAAAACATCCGCGCCAAGCAACGTAATGTCGTGCTCCTGTTCCAAGCCTACTTGGTCAACGCTTCGGGTTGCGTGGCGGTTATGATATAACCCCGCGCCTACATTCAAAACCTTGCGCGTACCAACGTAGGTGCCCACCCGAAAGGGAAGTGCGTTGGACTCCTGGTCAAAAAACTGATAATCGAAGTAACCTGTTAAGGCGGCATGTGGATCGCCATTGTTATCGACAGCCACACGTTCACTCTTTATCGCATCAAATTGCGGCACCAGATTGGTAGCAAATGGTTTGTTGATGGCCGCGATGTAACTGACCTTCCCCAACCGACCTTTGGCATAAAATCCGAATTGCCGTACAAACTGATCGCTGACTTCTACGAGCGGCCAGTTAATGATAGGCGCATCAATGGTTAGAAAATTCACGGTACTCGCGCTGCTCAGGCGACTGATACCCCACCAATAGTGAAGACCACCGCCCACATACAGATTGTTTTTGTTGGGCCGGTTCGTAACCAAATCGTTGGCGGGCACCAGTGCAAACTCATTCCAAACATCGTGAAAGAACAACTGCGGTTTTTTTCCGGCCCCGTACGGCCCCGTTCCCGCACTACCACTGGCGCCCCCGGTGGTGAAGCTTTGGTTGTTGATGCCGATGTGCGTGAGGATGAGATACCGTGGCGAGATTTGAGCAAACATGAGAATGCGCAAGCGCCGGGCACCGATGTCCCACGTGCGATCCCGAACGCCCCCGTTAATGACGGTACCCGGGTTGTTGTGCTGATTGCGATACCAGATCTGGTTCCACAGCAGAAAGCGAATGTAACGCGACCCGCTAGAGTCGAGCGGAACTCGCAGACCGGACCCGTACTCTGTGGAGCCTTGCGCAACAACTGTAGCATGCGCAACCAGAAAAACCAGAAAAACCAGAAAACGACTCATCGCTACAGAAAGAAGTATGTCGCGCTAACCGACAGGAAATTACGAAAACCAGAGTACAAAAGCCATGACAAGCACCGACACAATCATGATACGTTTAATCCAAACCTCGCCCGCCTTTACACTCCAGCGGCTGGCCACCCAACCGCCCCACGCATGGCCGATGGCCAAAATGGCTCCCGCAGCCCAATTGATTTTGCCTTGCCAGGCAAACACTGCCACCGAAACACCAGTGTACACAATTGCTGCAAAAACTTTCACATAATTGCTTTTTAGAAGGCTCAGGTTGTTTACGCCACTCAGCACGGCAATCACCAAGAATCCGATGCCGGCCTGCACCAAGCCGCCATAAATGCCAATGAAAAAGAAGAGTACGGCCCCGATTACTTGTTGTGTTTTGCCAAGCCGTTCTTCATTTTTCGACCGAAACGGATCCCACAAAATCAGCACTACTGAAAGGATCATAACCCCCACAAACAGCTGCTTAAAAGAATGATCGCTCATGCGACTAGCCAGCGATGCGCCCAGGAAGCCGCCACCCAGCGAAGCAATGCCGAGATGGAGGCTGTAGGGCCAGGGCAGTTCAACACCCTTGCTGTGAAATCCAAACACAGCAAATACGTTTTGAAAAAGGATGGCAACCCGACTTGTGGCATTCGCGATGGTGATGGGAAGCCCAAGGAATGTGAGAATGGGTACACTAAACAGCGAGCCGCCACCGCCTACCGTGTTGAGAAAGGCAGCCACAAAGCCCACCAGAATCACCAGCAAAAACTCCCACGCTTGTTCCATCGAAAAAGATGAAATGTATTAACGAAGTACAAGAAAAACTACAAGCCGACTGATGTAGCACATGTTGAAATATGGGGATTTTACGTTTTCTTTGAATATAGTTGTTATGCACAAACCCCGATGGATTGTCGGGTTGGCTTTTTTTATCAGTAGCTGCGGGCTTGCTCAGTTGGGCAAACCGAATCCGGATCGTTTGATACAAGTAAGCCTTGTTCCGGGCCTGGGCACAAATGGATTTCACCCAGGCACCTACAATAATTTCTTTTCACTGAATTTAACGGCCGGGCTCTCGAACTCCAATCGAATCTTTGAAGTAGGCGTTTTCTCCAATCTCAACGTAAGCGAAACCCGTGGCTTCCAATTGGCCGGCGTCGCTAACCTGACAGGCGCAAATGCTTTTGCTAACCTGATGCCCAAAGAAGTGGACAAAAAAGTAAATGGTGGCTTTGAAGCCAACCTGCATGGCTGGCAGATAAGTGGCCTCACCAACGTGGTGTTGAACAACGTGTTTGGGGTGCAATGGACAGCCGGAGTGAACCATACGCACGGTGCGCTCTTTGGTTGGCAACTGGCGGGACTGGGCAACACAGTACATAAGTACTCGTTTGGGGTGCAGGTTGCTGGACTTTGGAACACCTCCCGGGGTTCTATGGATGGCGTACAACTGGGCACGCTGTTGAACTTCACCGAAGGTGGCTTATTCGGTTTTCAGGTCGGTGCATTTAATCATGCAGGTTTTTCACAGGGTGTCCATTCGGTGGATGCATCCGGTGCCTGGGGTATACAGATTGGCTTGTTTAATCGTGCTGCACGCATGAATGGATTTCAATTTGGGTTGATCAATATCGCAGGCCCCTCGCAAGGCACACAGGTGGGGCTTATCAACATTTACCGACGCGGTCAGAATGCAAACACGAAAGACGGAACGGCCATCGGCTTGTTAAATATTGGTGAGCTGCGATACGTGGCGGTTTATGCTGACGAACTTTTTATCACGAATTATGAGGTGGCCACGGGTAACCGCAAAAACGGTCGAATCACCACGGCATCGGTGCTAAAAGCGGTTGAAAATTCCTTGATCTACTCACGAAGCAGTTGGCATTCTGCTGATACGTGGGCGGTGGGGTATGGGCTAAGAAAATCTTTTTGGAACCGATCCGCTGGCCCCGGCCGAACGGAGTATCGTTTTTTCGGTTTGGGCTTGGAAGTGTTGCAGGTTAACACCGAGCGCAGAAAATTTTTGCGCGATTGGAATCTGATTACCCGTGGCAAGTTGCAGGCGGGCACGCGCATTCATCCGAAACTGTACGGCGTTTATGCATTTGGTAGTGTTACGTTGAATTATGCTAATCGCCTGCAAGGAATAAATGCCTCCCGCTTTGATGAGACCGCTGATGCGCGGGTTTTTTGGCCAGGATTTTCAGCGGGTTTTTTGCTGCACTAGTTACCGCACCACAGCTTTTCGCACGATGCGCGAAAACAACCCTGGCAGGAAGCGCTTGAGGTAAACACCGAACACTTCTTTCGGACCCCCGATGTAAACTTCTTCTTTCTTGTGAGCGATGGCGCGCAACGCACGAACGGCCAATTCTGCGGGCGCAAGCCCGGCATCGGTGGTGGCATCCATTTCGTTCAGAGCTCGACCGTCCCCGATCAGCGCATTGAATGTTAGGTTGGTCCGAATCCAGCCCGGACAGATAAGCGTAAAGTAAATCGTGGGACAATCCTTCCAAACTTCTGCCCGCAGCGAATCAAAGTAGCCGTGCAGCGCATGCTTGGCGGCCGCATAGCCGGATCGATAGGGGGTACCGATAATGCCCATGACACTGCTGATCGTGGCAACGTGTCCGGATTGGCGCGCATAGAAATGTGGTAAGAGGTATTTCGTGAGCGCAATCGTGCCAAAGTAGTCTACTTCCATAATCCTGCGATCTACCGCCAACGTAGTATCCTTGGCCAGACTACGCTGCGAAATGCCCCCGTTGTTGATCAACACATCGATGTGACCAAATAATTGAATGGCAGCTTTGGTGGTAAGTTCCAACGTGTTTGCTTCCGCTAAATCAAGCGGCAGTACTCTAATCATCGTGTGGGCAGTTGGCATACAGTTGCCTTTTACGCGCTCCAGTTCTTCCTTCCTGCGACTGGACAGAATCAATTTTGCGCCTTGTCGAGCGAGTTCATAGGTAAATGCCTCGCCTATGCCGGAGGACGCCCCGGTGATCCAGACTACCTTGTCTCGAAAGTAGTTCATGCGGGCGGCTGGTTAACGGGAAGGGATTTTTTGTTTTCCTCCAGGTAAATCCAAATTGTGTAGATGCCCAAGGCGGTTCCAAAGGGCACGGAGAAAAGTTTGAAGCAACCCAGAATAAGAGCCAGCGTAAGTGCCCATTTCCGGTTGTTCAAGAGACCCACGCCAGCAATGATGGACGGAATGGCAAAAAGCAGAATAACACCCCACGCCACCGCCTGCAACAATGGAATCAGCCACGCGGCCACCCATTGCTCCTCTAGCTCCGCTTCCGATAACACCCACCGCAGCAACATGGTAACGAACAGCGATAGAAACAGCATTCCGATGATTTGGAAAGCAGCAGATACAATAAACAGCGTACCGGCAATTCGTTTGTGAGAGTCCATAAATTAAAAAGTTAGTGGTTTTTTCGTTCGTAAATCACAAAATCAAATGCGTAAGCATGACACGCGTCTGCCGGATGGCCTTGACGGGATACTTCCGTCCAATCCGATTTGTTCCACTTCGGAAAGAAGGTATCGCCTTCCAGCTCCGTGTGGATTTCGGTCAGGTATAAGCGGTGTGCAGACGGCAAGGCTTGTTGATAGATTTCCGCTCCGCCAATCACAAATACCTCACAAGTGGATGCGCTTGCCGCTCGCTCAAAAGCCTCCGGCAGCGTGTGTGCCACTTGGCAACCAGGTGCGGAAAAATCTTTTTGCCGTGTCACAATAATGTTTTCGCGGTTTGGCAGCGGCCGAAATTTTTCCGGAATGGAGTCGTAATTTTTTCGTCCCATGATCACCGGATGCCGACTAGTGGTCTGCATAAAATACTTCATGTCGTCCGGCAAATGCCATGGGAGTGTATTGTTCTTACCAATCACTTGATTTTTTGTGTGAGCCGCAATGAGGGAAATCAGCATGCAGAGTGGGAGCGTTTAGATGGAGTTGCCACGGAAGAATTCAGCGATCATCATTTTCCGCTTTCCTTCGGCCTGAAGTTCTTCAATGACAAGCCAGCCATCGGCTGTTTTAATGTGAAGGTAAGATTTATTGTCGGTTTTAAAGAGCCCAGGAGTACCTTCCTTCGGTCCGCTGGTAATTTCGGTCTTAAAGATTTTGAATGTCTTATCACCTAACATCGTCCAGGCCGCCGGATAGGGACTTAGTCCGCGAACAAAATTGCGCACCACATTCGCAGGCTGGTTCCAATT
>JBIIVI010000183.1:0-7404 GCA_044339555.1 Cyclobacteriaceae bacterium
AATCAAGATAACCAATTGCAACACTTGTTCGCTCAGCGGAAGGTCTCTGATAAAATGGTTCTCCAGTAGCGCATTTAATGCCAGAAAACTAATCAGGAAAAAGAACGTGCGGTAGTGCCGAAAGTAGAATTCGCGCAGTGCTTGGGCGCCAGATACATTCTCGATCCCGCCAGGGAAAAGCAATCGCGCCAGCAAAAACAACGTGATGGGATAGAGAAGTTGAAACAAAAAACCGGGCAGACTCCAACTCGCGTTTCGCAATTCATACAAGCTCCACCACTCTTGAATGTGCAGGAAGAATACCAACATCACCCAAATGGCGTGTAGCCAGTAGAAGTTCGTGCGTGTGCCGCGCAGAAACAAATCGGCAACACCCGTGATCAATTGTGTAATGCCAAGACCAAGCAAGATCGAGATGAATGCGCTGAGGTATTCGAAAGGACTCATCTAAACGGTTGAATAAAAGTGAGTTAGAACAGTCTTGAGTTCAATTTATAATGATTCTAAATTGTAATCATAGCACAAAATCTTCAACAAAGCTGAGCGTGGTTACAGGCCTTGTTGAAAGAACAAATCATCATCAAAAATTAGCAAGTGCCGTCCTAAAATTAATTTGAAAAAATGGCCTGTGCGCGTACATTTGCACGATTCCGTAAAAAGCCGGACGCCTAAACAACATGCTGCAACGTATCAACGCTTTCTACCTTTTCGTCTTCCTTCTTTTTTTTAGTTTCTCCGCCACCGCTCAAGATATTCCCACTGATGACGCCAGCATCAAAGCAGGTGAAGCACTTTTCAACGGCAATTGCAAATCCTGCCATCGCGTTAAGCAGAAACTTGTAGGCCCCGCCTTAGCAGGAGTAGAAAACCGGGCCCCTTCCATTGGTTGGATTTTGGGTTGGGTACGTAATCCTGCCGCTGTAATCGCTTCAGGCGATGAATACGCTAACAAGATTTACAACGAGTATAACAAGAGCCAGATGACGGCCTTCACCAGTTATACCGATGATCAGATTCTGGATATCCTGGCCTACGTAAAGTTCGAAGCAGAGAAACCCGAAGCAGCACCTGTAGCAGCAGATGGTGCAACAGCGGGTGGCGGCGGCAGTGCCATTCCTACCAGCTACCTGAACACGATTTTGATCGGCATGGTGGTGATTCTGGTTTTGTTGCTCATCATTCTGGCCCTCATTATCAATGCCCTGAAGCGTTACCTCGATACGAAGTCACTGACCGAAGAAGACAAAGAGGTTGTCCATTCACCCATTACAACCGGTTCGGTGCTGAGCAGCCCCGGTTTCATTTTTTTGGTCGTGTTTATTGTAGCCGGAGTTTCTTTCAAAGCTGTTATTGATGGTTTGTTCACCATTGGCGTACAAAAGAATTATCAACCCAAGCAGCCGATTGCGTTCTCGCATAAGATTCATGCTGGCCAGTACGAGATCGACTGCAAGTACTGTCACACAGGTGTATTGCGCGGCAAGCAAGCCAACATTCCTTCGGTAAACGTGTGTATGAATTGCCACAATCAGATTCGCAAAGGAACCAACACAGGCGAAACCGAAATTTCTAAAATCTTTACAGCCGCCGGCTTCGATCCGAATACATCCACTTACACGGGCACAACCAAGCCCATCGAGTGGGTGCGTATCCACAACTTGCCCGACCTGGCTTACTTCAACCACGCTCAACACGTAAACGTGGCGGGTGTAGAATGTCAAACCTGCCATGGCCCGATTCAGGAGATGGAGGTAGTGAAACAATACTCGCTATTAACCATGGGCTGGTGTATCGATTGCCACCGTAAAACCGATGTTAACACAAAGGGCAACGCCTATTATGATAAGTTGGTGGAGATCCACAACAGCAAGAAGCCGATGAAGGTGGAAGACATCGGTGGACTAGAATGTGCGAAGTGCCACTACTAAATAACTGAATTCATTCTTTAAATACTGAGAATAGCCATATATGAACGATACCAAAAAGTTGTATTGGAAAGGCCTGCCGGAACTGAAGAACGATCCGAATTTTGTAAAGCATGCAGATAAGGAGTTTGTAGACATGGGTGCACCCGATCCGGGCCACTCGCGCAGAGACTTCTTAAAGATGATGGGCTTTAGCGTGGCTGCCGCTTCGTTGGCAGCATGCGAAGCGCCTATCCGTAAGGCTATTCCGTATGTAAATAAACCCGTAGATGTAGATCCCGGTATTCCGAACTACTACGCTTCTTCATACGCCAGCGGTGGCGACTACTGTAGCGTGGTGGTTAAGGTACGTGACGGACGTCCGATCAAGATTGATGGCAACAGCCTCTCCAGTGTAACAAAAGGTGGCACGAGCGCGCAGGTGGAAGCATCCGTTTTGTCGTTGTACGACAATTACCGACTGCGCGGCCCGAAAGCGGCCGATAAAAGCACCGATTGGCAATCGATTGACCGCGAGATCATCGCCAAGTTGCAAGAGATTGTCGGCAAAGGCGGCCAGATTCGGATTGTAAGTAACACGGTGTTGAGCCCCAGCACACTGGCTGTAATCGAGACGTTTAAAGCGAAGTATCCTACCACCCAACATATTCAGTACGATCAGACGTCTGCGTATGGGATTTGGAAAGCCAATGAAGAGAGCTTCGGCACAGGCATGATTCCTTCTTACGATTTCAGCAAAGCCAAAGTGATTGTAACGGTGGCCGCTGACTTCCTGGGAACCTGGGTAGCTCCGATAGAATTTAGCAAACAGTTTGGCGCGACTCGCGAAATCAACGAAGATAAGCGTGAGATGTCGCGCTTGTATGCGTTCGAGTCGAACTTGTCGTTGACCGGTGCTAACGCGGATTACCGCACGATGATCCGCCCCTCGCAAGAAGGGTTGGTAGTGGCTCAATTGTACAAGTTAATAGCCGCTAAAGCCGGTGCACAAGGAATTAGCGCAGGCATTGATAAAGTTGCCCACTTGGAAAAGGCTGCCAACGAGCTTTGGGAGAATAAAGGCCAGTCGCTGGTAGTGGCTGGATCCAATGATAAAGATGTACAATTGTTAGTGAATGCGATTAACAACCTGCTCGGCAACTACGGAACCACCATTAACACTGCGCTCCCTGTTCACTATCGCAAGGGGAATGACGAGTTGATGGCGGGCTTCATGGCAGATGCCGAAGCCGGTAAGGTGGATGGCGTGATCTTCTACAATTGCAACCCTGTGTACGATCATCCGATGGGTGCGAAACTTGGAGCTGCCTTGAAGAATATTTCGTTGACCGTTAGCACCGGAACAACTGAAGATGAAACGGCAACTGCCAGCATGTTCAAAGCACCCGATCATCACTATCTCGAATCATGGAATGATTTCGAGCCGAAGAAAAATCACTTCAGCGTTTCTCAACCCGCCATCACGCCATTGTTTCAAACGCGGCAAGCACAGGAAAGCTTCTTAGTATGGGCAGGTGAAACCACTACCGATTACTTCGAAGTCTTGAAGTCGAATTGGAACAACTGGTTCTATGCCAAGGCGGCAAGTGCAGCAGGCTTCCAATCATATTGGGATAAGTGCTTGTACGATGGCGTGCTGGAATTACCGATTGAAGCTAGCACAGTTCCTACCTTCGCTGGCGATGTTGCGGCCGCCGCAGCCGATATCGAAAAAGAATACAAAGCTAATAACACGGGTTTCGAGTTAGTGGTGTACGAAAGCTGTGGCGTGGGTAATGGCGTTCAGGCCAACAATCCGTTGCTGCAAGAACTTCCCGACCCGATTACAAAAGCTGTGTGGGATCACTACGTAACTGTATCGCAAAAAGATGCAGCTGCATTGGGCATCAATAATGATGCAGAAGGTCATACACAATTGATCAAATTAACCGCGGGTGCTTACTCCGTGTCGGTAGCTGCACTAGTACAACCTGGGCAGGCGCCAGGCACACTCGGTTTGGCAATCGGTTACGGCCGCACCAACGTGGGTAAAGTGGCTGAAAGCATTGGAAAGAACGCGTACCCGTTCATTTCCCTTAACAACGGCTATTTAAGCTACAGCGTAGCCGACATTAAAGTAGAGGTAACTTCCGAGCCTTTCCAGGTGGCCCAGACTCAGATTCACCATACTTTCATGGGCCGTGAAAGTGTGATTCAGGAATCCACTTTAGCGGAGTTCAAAGAACGCCCTGATGCTGGCCGCGCGTATCCGAAGGTGTCGGATTGGGATACGAAGGTAGATCCAGCCACACTTTCGCTTTGGAAGGGGCACGACTACAAGAACCACCACTGGGGCATGGCTATCGACATGAACACTTGTACAGGCTGCGGAGCCTGCGTGGTGGCTTGTAATGTCGAAAACAACGTGGCATTGGTAGGAAAACAAGAAGTAATCAACCGCCGGGAAATGCATTGGTTGCGCATCGATCGCTACTACAGCAGCGCCAGCGATGCACCTGCTAACTCCAAAGAGTTAGAGCAGGCGGCTGAGAATCCCGAAGTTGTATTCCAGCCAATGTTGTGTCAGCATTGTAACAATGCGCCCTGCGAAACGGTGTGCCCCGTAGCAGCAACTACCCACAGCACGGAAGGCTTGAATCAAATGACCTACAACCGTTGCATTGGTACCCGCTATTGTGCCAACAACTGCCCGTACAAGGTAAGACGCTTCAACTGGTTTAAGTATCACGATAATCAGCAGTTCTATTCTGCCAACCCCGCCATGAACACCGATCTGGGTCGTATGGTGTTAAACCCGGAAGTAACGGTTCGTTCGCGCGGTGTGATGGAGAAGTGCTCGTTCTGCGTGCAACGGATCCAAACCGGAAAACTTACCGCTAAGAAAGAGCGCAGAGCCGTACAGGATGGCGAAGTAGTTACGGCCTGCCAGGCAGCCTGTACAACAGGTGCCATCGTATTTGGCGACTTGAACAATCCGGAGAGCCGTGTTAGCGAATTGTTGCAGATCGAACGTGATCCGCAGCGCCCGTACGGCATCGACAAGAAGGCGAGAAATCCACGCGCTTACCGCGTGTTGGAAGATATTGGTGTGAAGCCCAACATCTTCTATCTCACCAAGATCAGAAACAAAGATCAAGCAAAAGAAAACGCATAACCCTACGTAACTAACGAACTCTATGCACGTTACTTCCTCTCTTCGAGAATCACTGGTTACCGGTGGCAAAACCATGGCCGATGTGTCGGAAGACATTAGCCGGCAGGTAGAAGGTAAACCTACCAACCTTTGGTGGGGCGCCTTTGGCTTCTCCAGTGTGCTTCTCCTTTTCGGATTGTATTGTTTAAGCATGACCCTCTGGGAGGGAATTGGGTTGTGGGGATTGAACAAGACTGTAGGCTGGGCGTGGGACATCACCAACTTCGTGTGGTGGGTCGGTATCGGTCACGCAGGCACCCTTATTTCCGCCATCTTATTGTTGTTCCGTCAAAAGTGGAGAATGTCCATCAACCGCGCGGCTGAAGCGATGACCATTTTTGCGGTGATTTGCGCGGCCAGCTTTCCGCTCATTCACATGGGCCGCTTGTGGCTAGGATTCTATTGGGCCTTACCACTGCCGAATACGTTTGGTTCGCTCTGGGTAAACTTTAACTCACCCTTGTTGTGGGACGTGTTCGCCATCTCGACTTACTTCAGCGTTTCGCTTGTGTTCTGGTACATGGGTTTGATCCCCGATTTTGCGGTGATCCGCGACCGAGCTGTGCGTATGGGGCACTCTACCCGCGCCATGATTTACAACGCGCTTAGCTTCGGCTGGGACGGTGGTGCCAAAACCTGGATGCGCTACGAATCCGTTGCCCTGATTCTGGCCGGTCTTTCTACCCCGCTCGTGTTATCGGTTCATACCATTGTATCCTTCGACTTTGCTACTTCAGTAGTGCCCGGCTGGCACACCACTATCTTCCCGCCTTACTTTGTGGCGGGTGCTATCTTCTCGGGATTTGCCATGGTGCTTACGCTGCTGTTGGTAACCCGAAAGGTGTTTAAGTTGGAAGATTACATCACCATCTACCACATTGAGTTGATGAACATCGTGATCATCATCACAGGCTCCATCGTGGGAATTGCCTACATCACGGAATTCTTTATTGCCTGGTACGGACAAGTGCCGGCTGAGCAATATGCCTTCATGAACCGGATGTTCGGTCCGTATTGGTGGGCCTATTGGGCGATGATGACGTGCAACGTGTTCTCCCCGCAGCTGTTCTGGTTCAAAAAGATTCGTACCAACATTGCAGCCACGTTCATCTTATCGATAGTGGTTAACATCGGAATGTGGTTTGAGCGATTTGTGATTATCGTTACATCCATTCACCGCGATTATCTGCCTTCGAGCTGGTCGATGTTTTACCCGACCATGTACGACTTGGGTGAATACATCTTCACTTTTGGATTTTTCTTCTGTGCCTTCTTGTTGTTTGCCAAGTTCTTCCCGGTAATCAACATGGCCGAAGTAAAAAGTATTATTAAATCATCCTCAGAACAGAAGCACTAAACACACATGGATAGCAACAAGAACTTTCTGGTAGGTGTATTCGAGGACGAAGACGTGCTGATGAAAGCCGTTGAAAACGTTCGCGAGAAAGGCGTGAAGATTCATGAAGTTTACACCCCGTTTCCGGTTCACGGGCTGGACGAGGCATTGGGCTATAAGCGTTCGCGCTTACCGATAGCTGCCTTTTTATTCGGCATGACCGGAACGATTTTGGCGATCAGCACGCAAATCTGGATGATGGGTTATGACTGGCCCATGATCATTGGTGGTAAGAATTATGTATCGTTACCACCCTTTGTTCCGGTAACGTTCGAGTTTACCGTGTTACTCGCGGCTTTCGGTATGGTGGGCACATTTTTGATCGTGAGCGACATGAAACCCTACAAGTGGCCTCGTCAGTACGATATCCGTAGCACGGACGATAAGCTGGTGATGGCGATTGATCTGGCCGCCAACAAATATGGCAAAGACGAAATCACCGGCATCCTGAAAAGCAACGGAGCCTCTGAAGTAAACGAAAAGAATTTTTGATCATGCGTAACAGTTTCATACTTATTGTTTTTGCTGGCAGTTTGTTGCTGGCAGGCTGTAAAGCCGGTGGCGATAATCCGGGCCGCGAGTATGCCCCGAACATGTACCATTCGGTTGCTTACGAACCCCTGTCGCAAATCACCGATGAACAGGCGGGGGCTTGGGTCAATTCCCTCGACAACGGCCGCGGGGAATATTTTAACTCCAACAAGTACAATCCGCATCGCATGAACCTGCGCGAACCGGCTCCACATACCGTTGCACGCAACAAACATAACTGGTTGCCCTACCGTCTGCCGAAAGACAGTTTGGTGATTGCTTCCGCCAAGTTGAAAAACCCATTTGACTCGACTGCTGCGGTTGTATCCGAAGGCAAGGCATTGTACGAGATGTATTGC
>JBIIVI010000184.1:0-7402 GCA_044339555.1 Cyclobacteriaceae bacterium
GCCCGAACGACACCATCCCACCCGCGCAACTGGAAAAAATAAATCAGTTCCTGGCACGTGGCGGAAATCTGATGCTTGCTCTCAATCGCGTGAACGGTAACCTCCAGCAGGCATTCGGCTATGCGCAGGCTACCGGCTGGGAAACGTGGCTACAGCAACGCAATATTATGTTGGAGGATGCATTTGTGGTAGATGCCAAGTGTGGAGCAGTAACGCTGCAGCAGCAAACTCCGTTTGGCATGCTGCAAAGTCAACTACCGTTTCCGTACCTGCCGATTGCAGCACGATTTGCCGACCATCCGGCAAGCAAAGGATTGGAAAATGTGGTGTTCGAGTTTGCCAGCCCGATCAGCTACGTGGGCGACTCGTCCATCCGGTATACACCGCTCGTGTTTTCTTCCGAGAAAGCTAACAAGCTGAAGGCACCTCAATATTTTGATGTGAATAAACAATGGACGGAAGCCGACTTGACCTTACGCGACATTCCCATGGCGGGTGCCTTTCAGGGAAAACTCGCAGGTAATGCACAATCCAAGTTAATCGTGATTGGCGATGGCGACTTTGCGCTTTCCAGTCAACAACAACGCAGGCCACCGGATAACATCAACTTGCTTTCCAATTCTATCGACTGGCTGTCGGACGACACCGGGTTGATCGCCCTCCGCACTAAAGGCGTTACATCCCGCCCGATTGACGAACTGGAGGACAACACCAAAGCCATTCTGAAGTACACCAACTTCCTGTTGCCGGTGTTGTTGGCCATTACTTACGGCCTGATCCGGATGCAACGCAACAGGATGAAGCGTTTTCAACGAATGAGCGAATCATTTTAACCGAGCAGAGTCATGAAGAAATGGAATAATAAATGGCTCGTGCTGGCGCTAGTAATGCTGGCCGGCGTATTTCTACTGGCGCGCTTTTTCCGCGCGCCCGGTCTGGAGAGCAATGTGCGTCAACAATTGGTGAAGGTGGATACCGCTGCTATTACTGAGCTTCGGATTATGTCGGCTGCCGGGGGCGAAGAGCTTCGCCTCACGCGCGAAGGCGTGAATTGGAAGGTTGCGCAAGGCAATAAGAACGCTTTCGCGGATGGAAGCACCGTGAAGTCTGCGCTGACTTCGCTGACAAGCCTGAAACCCTTGCGCATGGTAAGTCGGAAAAAAGATAAGTGGAACGACTTTCAGGTGGGTGAGTTGGGTACCCGGGTAGGACTTTACGAAAACGGATCGCAGCTCGGTCAATTACACATCGGCAAAACCAATTTTGTACAAAACCCGCAGGGCGGCTTTGGTGGAGCGTACACGTACGTGCGCGTTGCCGATGAAGAGGCCGTGTATGCTGTAGACGGATTTTTGGAATCGTCTTTCAATCGAGCCTATACCGACTGGCGCAACAAGAACTTTTTGCGAGTAAGCAAGGAAGCTGTAACGAAAATCTCGTTCAACTACCCGGCTGATTCTTCTTTTGTGTTGGAACGTAAGGACTCGGTCTGGTTAGTGAATGGAGCAACTGTCAACACCGCCAACGTAGAGGCTTATTTGGGCCAGCTGTCGTTTAAGAATCTAAATGCGTTTGCAGACGATTTTCAGCCCGGACCAGCTCCGGTAACAATCAAAATAGACGCCAAAGGCGGGCCACTGGAAACGATCGAGGCTTGGCCGCTGCCAGACGCAAAGTGGGCGTTTCGGTCCACGCAGCAGCCGGTCATTTTTACAAGTGAAGGTTCGTCTGTGATTCAAGACTTACTGCGCGGCAAAGCATATTTCGCCCAGTAAAGGCAACGGGCGGAGCGAATTCAGATTTGCTCTGCCCGTATTTTTTATTGCAACATCTTCAGTAAAGTAGTAAGACGTGTTTTCAGGTTTCTCCGATCTACGATGAAATCCAGAAAACCGTGGTCGAGCACAAACTCGGCCGTTTGAAATCCCTTTGGTAAGTCTTTGCCAATCGTTTCGCGAATCACGCGAGGCCCTGCAAAGCCAATGAGCGATCCGGGCTCCGCAATATTAAAATCCCCCAACATGGCATACGAGGCTGTAACGCCCCCAGTGGTAGGATCAGTCAATAAAGAAATGTAGGGAATCCCGGCTTCATCCAATTGGGCCAAGCGAGCCGAAGCCTTCGCTAATTGCATGAGTGAGTAACCCGCCTCCATCATGCGCGCACCGCCCGAACGGGAGATGATCAACATGGGTGTTTTCGTGATGAGTGCGTGGTGAATGGCCCGGGCGATTTTTTCACCCACAACAGATCCCATGGAACCTCCGATGAACGTAAAGTCCATACAGGCCACCACGATATTCAGATCGTTCATTTTGCCATAGGCAGTGCGAACGGCATCCTTCAACTCAGTTTTCTTTTGCGTTTCCTTCACGCGTTTCGGATACGGCTTCGTATCCACGAACTTCAGCGGGTCGGCTGACTCCATGTTTGCGTCCAGCTCGGTAAACTCGTTGTTATCGAACAAAATCTCGAAATACTCCTTCGATCCGATTTTTACATGAAAGTCATCTTCGGGCACCACATACGCATTGCTTTTCAGCTCGCGCGTATGGATAATCTTTCCGCTGGGTGCTTTGAACCATAGCCCATCGGGCACCTCCCGCTTACTTTCGGTGGGAGTTAAAATTCCTTTGTCACTTCGCTTAAACCAAGGCATTCCTTTTTACACTTGACGTCATCCAATTCTAACCAGACCTACGCCAAGTCGATCGACTTATCAAGGTACACATCCTGAATCGCCTGCAGAATCTCTACTCCTTCTTTCATCGGGCGTTGGAAGGCTTTCCTTCCGGAGATCAGCCCCATGCCGCCCGCACGCTTATTAATAACCGCGGTACGCACTGCGTCCGACAAATCGCTGGCTCCTTTCGATTCGCCTCCTGAGCTAATGAGTCCGGCGCGGCCCATGTAGCAGTTGATGACCTGATACCGGCAAAGATCAATCGGATGGTCGCTGGAGAGCTCGGTGTAAATCTTCTCGTCCAGTTTACCGTAGCTGCTGCCACCGGTATTCAATGCTTTGTAGCCTCCGTTTACGTTGGCGAGTTTTTGTTTGATGATATCGGCCTGAATAGTTACTCCGAGGTGATTGGCCTGGCCAGTAAGGTCAGCAGAAAGGTGATAGTCTACGCCATCTTTCTTGAAGGCATTGTTGCGGATGTAGCACCACAAAATGGTAGACATGCCCAAGTCATGAGCGCGCTCAAAGGCGGCTGCTACTTCCTGAATCTGGCGGGTGGACTCATCCGAACCAAAATAAATAGTGGCCCCTACGGCTACCGCGCCCAGGTTCCATGCATCCTCCACCGAGCCAAACATAATCTGATCGGCCTTATTCGGATAAGTCAACAACTCATTATGATTGATCTTGACAATGAAAGGAATTTTGTGTGCATACTTGCGCGACACCATTGCCAGATTTCCAAACGTGGTAGCTACCGCATTGCAACCGCCTTCAATCGCAAGCTTCACAATGTTTTCCGGATCGAAGTAGATCGGATTTTTCGCAAATGACGCTCCCGCACTATGCTCAATACCCTGATCGATCGGCAAAATTGATAAAAAGCCAGTGCCTCCTAAGCGACCGTGATCAAACAAGGTTTGCAGGCTGCGGAGCACTTGCGTGTTGCGGTTCGAGGGGATGAAAACCCGATCAACAAAATCAGCAGAGGGTGTATGGAGTTGATCTTTTGAAATGGTTTTGCTTTTGTGATTAAGCAAAAAGGCGGCATCGCTTCCCAGGATATCCGCAACAGAACGTGTTGACATAGCTTCTAATGATGATGGGCAAATATACCCCGCTACCCCCGCCTCTCCAAACTAAGCACAGATGGGTTATCCACAAAAAAACTCGTTTTTTATTCAAAAAACGAGCTTTTCAGACTTTGTTGAGGATTCTTAAGAAGCCGGAGCTTCTTGCACGTTGGCAATACGCTCCTTGATCCGGGCAGATTTGCCCTGGCGGCCGCGCATGTAGAATAGTTTTGCTCTGCGCACTTTGCCGGCTTTGATGAACTCAATTTTATCGATGCTAGGGCTGAGCAGCGGGAAAATGCGCTCCACGCCTATGCCGTTGGAGATTTTGCGAACACAGAACGATTCGCCATTGGTGCTGGTACCTCTGCGGTACAACACTACGCCCTGAAACTGCTGAATCCGCTCCTTATTTCCTTCGCTGATTTTTACGTGCACATTAATTGTATCACCTGCCTTGAAGGTGGGAAGAGACGATCTTTTGGAAGCCAGTTCTTGCTCTACAATCTTTATTAAATCAGCCATAACTCTTCGTTTTAAAAATGGGACTGCAAATGTAGGGTAAACATTAGAATTATCAGAACCAGCACCGCGAATTTTAAGTAAAAACCTGGTTTTCAGTCGGTTTTAGCATCTTTCAACAACCCCGGTCTGCGCTGGTGGGTTCTTTCTAAGGCTTTTTCATGGCGCCAGTCCTCGATTTTGGCCTGGTGCCCCGACAATAACACATCCGGAACCTGCCAACCCTGATAGTTGGCGGGGCGCGTGTAGACGGGGGGAGCCAGCAGGTTATCTTGAAAAGAGTCTGTTAAAGCCGAGGTCTCATCCGAAAGTACGCCCGGAATCAACCGGATCACTGCATCCGCAACCACCGCAGCCGCGAGTTCACCGCCTGAAAGCACGTAGTCGCCAATACTAATTTCGCGGGTGATGAGATGTTCGCGCACGCGTTCGTCCACACCTTTGTAGTGGCCGCAAAGTAGTATCAGGTTTTGTTGCAAGCTTAGTTGATTGGCAATTGCCTGGTTAAACAATTCGCCATCCGGACTCATGTAGATCACCTCATCATACAACCGTTCGGCTTTAAGCACCTGAATGCAGCGATCGATCGGTTCAATTAACATCACCATACCTGCTCCACCACCAAAGGCATAATCATCGGTGGTGCGATGTTTGTCGGTGGCGTACTGGCGCAAATCATGGATGTGCACTTGCACTAACTGCTTTTGAATAGCCCGCTTTTGGATCGAATCCGAAAACGGACTCTCCAATAAGCGGGGCAGGCAAGTGATGATATCAAGACGCACCGGAAACTGGGTTAACGAAACAGGTTGAATTCATATGTCGTGCTTCGCGGAAATTTGAACACGAGCAAAGGTATTGTTTTCTGAGGCTTGATGTGCCTTGCTGGTTGATGGTGAGAATCATTTAAGGGAATACTAAAAACTGCTCTTTTGATAACCTTAACCTCTCCCCCTTTTTCCAAAAGAGAAGGGCACAAGGACTTTCTAGAGGTTCCCTTAAGAATCTTTCGCCAACAGTACAGATTCTAACTTGTCTACCGCGCGCTCCCAGCTAAATAACGAGGTAATCGTTTGGTGTCCGTTATTGGCAATTCGTTGCCGCAATTGATTGTCAGTCACAAGCTGAATGATCGCGTTAGCAGTTTCGTCAACATCTTTTGTAGGCACCAGTAGCGCAGTTTGATCATGCTTTGCATAATCTTGATGTCCCCCAATATCAGTGCAGACTACCGCACACCCGCAAGCCATCGCTTCTGCGGGGGGCAATGCCCAGCCTTCGCCGAGGCTTGGCGAAAGAAAAATAGCATGTTCGTTATAGAGATCAACCAGGTTTTCGGGCCTGCGATAGAAGTTGCACCAGTCGGGTAGGTTGGCAGGCCGAGCATAGACACTAAAGAAGGTAACTTTCAGGTTGGCGATCTGTGTCTTAACCTTCATTAGCGCTTCAATTCCAAATGAGGTTCCTTTTCTTGGCTCTTCTGAGTACATCATTAACACCGATGCGGAATCGCGGGTTTCAATTGGGTTTCTTAATACGAACTTCGTAGTGTCAATCGGTGTATTCACCAAAGTTGGCCTCACTCCACTGTAGTTGAAAACCAGTTCTTCCAAATACCTGGCAATCACAAGGTGCTGCACCGGTAGTTTGTACGACTCATGAACGCGATCTTCCTGCCCCGTCCAGATTTCGTAATCCTGAATGAAGTTGATTTTTTTTCCTTTCGTTTTGGATAATCCCGGAAGTGTGTAGGCCATTTGCCACCAGGTAGAAAGCGTTGCGTCTGCATCCGGCACATGGCGGTCGACTATTTCTGGAACAACTACGAGCTTAACAGAATTATCCAGCCCAAACCAATTCGCCTTTTTTATTTTGAAGCGATTCATCCAGAGTCGTAGCCAAACGGGGGTACGTTGCTTTTTATAGGGGCGCTTCACTGCACAAAGAATAATGATTTGGTGACCTCTTGCCGCCAAACGGTTCGCAAACTGGAATAAGTTTTTGACTCCGCCTACAGGCTTGGTAGGTAGGAACGGCAAAACGAAGTTAACGTGCGCCATTTAGACGGGATTTGAGTGGTCTGCAAAAAACATATGTCGCCCTCATCCTTTGTTTTTGTAGGCGATCGTTAAGTCTCCGTGATCGAAATACGTGAATCCATTCCGTTGGAAATGCCGAAGGACATCCGGGCGAATCTGAAACTCCTCATGGATTTCGAGAGCGAGTATGCGGGTAGCACTTAGGAGTTCATCTGCGAGTGCATCGGTCTCAAACAAGTAACGTTCACCCCCTTCGATATCGATCTTTAAAATATCAATCGCATTCCATTGCATGTGTTGGCAAATGGCGCGAAGGCTACAACCGATCACCTCGGGCGCTTCCAAGGTTTCTTCTACATAAAAGCTGCATTCGGATTGATCGCGGAAATCGCGCCTGATACGCAGATTGGCCCCCCGACTCCAGAGCGCCTTCTGCCATATGTGAACATCGGCAAGTTGGTTGCTTGCCACGTGGGCTTCCAGTTGTTGCACGTTACTTGAGTCAATCTCCAACGATACGATAACGGCTTCCGGAAAAGCTGATTTGAAGTACAGCGTGGCGTAGCCCACATTGTCTCCCGCATCAACAATCCGAAACGGCGGCTGTAGCTTCAATTTTTTCGCCAGCTCAACAACCGGCGAGTACTCCACCTTTCCCAACACCTGGTATAAAATCCCCAAATCACTGCTTGGGTAGCTTCTGGCTTCAATTTGCAACGTCTTTCCTAGTACACCTACTTGCAGGCGAATGGGAGAACTGTCTGTTTCAATGACGCCGCTATTGGCGCTGGCTAAAAAGGGTAACAACCGATTTGCCTCGGTCTGCTGTTCGGTGCGAGCGAGTCCGAGCATTTTGCGCCAGGAGTATGCCAGCACCCGCTTTCGGTACTGGGCGGGTAGTTTATGCAGCGATTGTAATTCCTGTAGTTTCATGTAAGGTGGATACTCTACAAATCGAAATCAAGAAACTAAAGGTAGAGGAATGTTGGAAACCGGAGTTACTGTACGCAGGTTTTCTAGAGTTCCAGAAAACCCTCGGGTAGCGCCACCGTAATTTTACGTTTTGTTTTGTTGATCGATTGAAT
>JBIIVI010000186.1:0-7327 GCA_044339555.1 Cyclobacteriaceae bacterium
CGGATCGATGGGCTTTTCATCATTGTTCCACAGGCGGCCACTTACGCTGCCGCCCCCTTTCTTCGGTTTTTTTGCTTTGATGAATCCAGTAAATTCTCCGCCTTGATCTTCAAAATCCCAGAGCTTATTAACATCAATCTTGCCTCGGTAGACAGAGCCTTGAATGGTGCCACGGCCCGCGCGGTTAATGTCTACCGGTTGGTCGCGGTTATTGCGTGGCCGACCACTGATGCTTCCTCCGCCTTTTGCCGGCCGTCCGGATTTAATACTACCCGAAAACTGCGAGCCTCTAATGGTACCCGTGCCAGCAGTGTTAACGTCTATGGCCTGACCCCGGTTGTTCCAGAGCCGGCCGCTCACACTGCCGCCCCCTTTTGCTGGTCGTCCGGATTTGATCGATCCTGAAAAGCGCGAGCCTCGAATGGTTCCGCTTCCAGCCGTGTTAACATCTATGGCCTGGCCCCGGTTATTCCAGCGTCGGCCGCTTACACTGCCGCCTCCTTTGGCCGGTCGTCCTGATTTGATGAATCCTGAAAAGCGCGAGCCTCGAATGGTACCCGCGCCAGCGGTGTTTACGTCAATGGCCTGACCCCGGTTGTTCCAAGGTCGGCCGCTCACACTGCCGCCCCCTTTTGCCGGTCGTCCGGATTTGATCGATCCTGAAAAACGCGAGCCCCGAATAGTTCCGCCACCGGCCGTGTTTACGTCTACGGCCTGGCCACGGTTATTCCATAGTCGACCACTCACCGAACCGCCTCCCGTTATTGGTTTGCGACCGGTGATTTTTTTTACAGCTCGGCCCACAAACCAAGAACCTGCACCTGGGTACATAGGCGGTAAGGGCTTTTGCACGTTATGACCTGTTTTTGGGGGGCGTGTACGAATCGGTCGGCCGGTGATATCGCCTTTCCAGGCCCGCCCACCACGGGTGGCGGAAATAGCTCCGCCACGGGGGTTCCACTGAAGTCGGGTTGACTTTGGTTTTCTCCGAAAATCGCGAATGGTATCCTGACTGATGAGGCCGGGGGCTGCTGAGCGAAAATTGCGAGCCCGAAGTGGCCGACCCGCGAGATCGGTAGTGACGGCCCGTTCCTTGCGTTTGATTTTTCCCCAGTACACATTCTTCCGGCCGGGCGTTACACGCGAGCGACCGCTCATGGAAGCCGGGTAACCCTGCCGGGAAATACGCTGCCCCGGAGTTGAAAGAATGCGCGACAGGATGCCGCGGTTCCAGTATTGCTTGGATTTGCCGGACGGCTGACGAAATCGTCCGACCGCGGAGTATGGGCCGCGTTGCGAGTATACATTTTTGGTTCGGCCGGTGGCCGATCTTACTACCACGGGCCCGCCCTTGATGCTGCCCTGCCATGCGCGTGACTCTTGTTTGGGTGTTCTGCGAACAACAGGCTTGCCGGAAGCTGTTTTACCTGTTCGAAAAATGCGCTGCTCCCGGGGCTTTGGAGAGGAGTTGTTTACGTACGGACCTCGCTGTGGATACACATTGTTGCGAGCCGCCTCCGTTTTTCGGGGTTGCACGCGTTTAATCGGTTTGCCGGAAATATCACCACTCCAGGCACGCTGGCGTTCCCGAGGTTGCGAACTGTAGATGCGCTGCCGAGGTTGCGCCGGGACATCGTTGTTGACGCGCTTGCGCCCTCGGTAGGGGCTCACTTGCGGATAGGAAGCGTTCGCTCGATTTGCTGACGACTTGTTCTTCGTGCGCAAACGTCTCCCGGAGATATCTTTGGTGCGGCCGCGTTCCTTTTTTACGATGGACTTGGTGCGAGTTTCGCGAACCTGGCGTTGGTTTTGCTGCGGCCGGTCCCCTTTGGTATTCTGTGCCAGGCCCGGCAATGCCATCGCCAACACCACGAGACCGGTCAGGAGGCCGCGGAGGAGGTAGGGCATCGGAAGTTCTCGGTCCTTCATTTTACAGCACAGAAAAATGTTGAAAGATAGCGAAAAGGGAGGGAACTCAGGACTTTACCGGTTGCTCCTTCTTTTTGCCGGGAAGTGTATAGTAGTAGCCGATACTAAAAATGTTTCGAATATCCGGCCTGCGCACGTTTACTTGTTTGGAATGGATAAAGACAGGTTTCAGCGAGTGCTGCTTGTTAAGTTGCACTTCCAGTCCCACAATATAGCGCCATTCGTCAATCCGATCGCGGTTGTCGAAAGTACGGTAGAAAAACTCGGCCGCAATCAAGGGCTCAATTTTTTTGGTGAGATCGAATTTGAGTTGAAGCCGGTTTCGCCAGTACGTCTCGGGTGTGGTGCGATCATCGCCTGGCTCCAGGGTGAGGTACTGCTGAAAGTAGCCGAGCCGGTTGGTGAGCGTTAGCTTGTTGTACTTGAAACGACCGTATACGAACCCCGTGAGGCGCTGACCACGTACAAAATCTGATATATCATTCTCCCGGCCGCCGTAGCGATATTGCAGACTGCCCGATAGGTACTCGTTTACCTTATACGTTACTTCCACTTCGCCAAAGAAAGCACGAACGTTTTGATAGTTTTCATTCAACCGGCCTTCTGCATTGACAGCTACAACTAAATCTTTAAAGACTTCTTTTCGTACTTCGGCCGAGAGCCAAAGCCAGTTGTCGCGCTGGGGGGTCTGCGCGCGTAGGTGCGCACTTAACAGCAACAGAAATCCGAGAACCGATCGTTTCATTTCTGGTAGTAGTACACTTTAATAGTCACTATTTCTTTACCCAGATCAATACTTTCGATCATGATTTTATGAATCTGTAGCCCGGTTACTACCCGCAGATGTTCAATCAACTGGTTCTGCTCCTCGGGTCGGATGTTTTGCAAGCCCTTGTAGTAGATGGTCTGCACCATTTCATTGCGAATCAGGAAACCAGAGTCGAGTGAGTAAATGAACGCGAGCATGAATAAGTTTAAAAGCGCCAGCTCGAGTGGAGTACCTTTGCTAACTGCGTTGATCAAGCCCAGTGCGATCACCACAAACAAGTACGTCATGTCTTTGGGCGACACAATTTCTGTGCGGTAGCGCAGCAGTGTGAATACCGCAAACAAACCGAATGCAGCGCCAAACGATAGTTCCACTTTGTTGAGCATGTGGGTGATCACAAAAATCACCAGATTGAACAAAAAGAAAGTGAACAGAAAATCGGTTTTTTTATACAGCGGCAAATAGATGGCACGCACCAGCAGAAACATGGCGACCAGATTAATGAGAAGACGTAGCAATAAATCCCCGGTGATGAGACGAGCAATTTCGAGGTTCATGGTTTAGGGTTGGATGATCAGTTTTCGGGTTACCGTTTGCCCGTTGCACATTGCTTTAACAAGGTAGAGGCCGGGGTTACACCCGGTTACGTCCAGGGCCGTAGGCTGTTCAAGCGAGACTTGCCATTGTTTTACCACACAACCGTTTACATCGTAAACGAGCACATCGGCCGGCGTGGTTCCCAGCGCACTCCATTGAACCCAGCATGTGCCCTTGGCGGGATTGGGGTACATGCGAAAGCCACTGGCGGGCTCTTCCACTGCGGTGGGGTCAAACTTGGGGAAATTGTTGTCCAACCAAATCAACCGCATCGTAATCCAATTTTTGAGCCAGTCAACCTCCGCGCGATAAGTTTGTCCCACAAAGAAGTTAGGCCAGATGTAACGACCTAATACCTGCCAGCGCTGGAAGTTGCGTGCTTGCGATTCATTCAACAAGTTTGAGATGCTATCAATTCGGGCGTGGATGCGATCCGTACTGAGCACGCTTCCACGCAAAGTCTCCCAGCGGCCGCCCAATCGGTTTTTGAACGAGGGGTCTTGCATCAGTCGCTTCCACCAAAATGGCACCAGCCAGAAATCGCCATTGCAAATCGAATTAAAGTCGTACGCAAATCCGGACGTACTTCCACCCGAACAATAGTCGGCATTGCCTAATGCCAGATTGTAATCCCAGATTGGTCCCATCACCAACTTTCCGCCTTCGGTATCTTTTTGTTTGTACAAAAAGGTGCTGATGCGGTAGCCGTCTACATTGCGGGTAAGCTCGTTCATGATCAAATAATCCACAAAAGAGTCAACGTCAACATATTTGTAATAACCATTTTGCAGATCGGTAAAATTGGCACCGTTTAGTGCTGCCTCGAAGGAATTGATGTAGCTCTGAATGTATGTTTTTTGAGGCGCGGTGATCTCGTTGTACTTGGGGTACTCATATTGATACGTGATCACTTGCGAACGCGGATTGGGGGAAGGTGGGATTTTGGAATCAAAACCAGTTCCGCTGTTCCCCTCCGACTTATCGATTTTCAAAATGTACCCGCCGGTTAACTCCGCGCCCGCGTTATCTTCGGGGCGCAACCGGGAGATATTCACCCGATTAGCATCGCGTTTTATCTTTTCGATCAGCGCATACACGCCCTTATAATCGTTATTGATGATTACCTCGCAGTAGCGAGTGCGCGGCGCATATACCCGACCGAGGGAGCGCCCGATTTGGTAGGTAAGCACATCGCGCATCAGTGATTTATCATTATAAGGGCCAAACAGTACCCAGTCTTCTTCCGGTGGCATACCAAGCAGGCTTGCACTGCGATCGGCACCCGCATCCGTTTTTAATTCGATTCCATATTGCTTTTTGGGAAAGGATTGAGACGATGAGCCGCGAAGTTCGATTCCAATTTTGCCATTGTAATCGTTAAACGGGTCGCTTACGTTATTTCGTAGGCCACCAGAGCGGTTGATAATACCCATGGTAGCAGTGATTTTGGGTTCATCGGGAATCCCCACACCATTTGTATTGATGACGATGATGGGCAGATTAGACGAACTGAACGTTTGCGCATGAACGTATGAGAGCGTAAGCAGCCAGCCAACTACAGCCAAAGAACCTGCGAACAGTTTACCCATGAGTCTTAGCAAACTACACTAAAAATCCATTAACTCCTTAATTTTTTCAGCTAATCGCCCTTTTGGCAAGAAGTTGTTCTCTAACGTTGGCGCAAATGGGATGGGCGTATCCAGACTCGCCACCCGCAATACGGGCGCATCCAGCCATCGAAAACAATTCTCAGTAATCCAGGCAGCCAGTTCAGCACCGATACCACCGGTGAGCGTGTCTTCGTGCAAGATCAACACGCGATTGGTTTTCCTTACACTATTTGCTACAAGGTCTTTGTCCCACGGCAGCAACGTACGCAAATCAATAACATCGGCCTGCCACTGCGGCAAAGCCGCCAACACTTCCTGGGCCCAATGCACACCCATGCCATAGGTAATGATCGACAAATCAGTTCCTGACGCCACGCGCACGCCCTGACCTACCGGTACCGTATAGTAATCGTCAGGGATCATCTGTTTCACGGAGCGGTACAGTAGTTTGTGTTCGAAGTACAGATACGGGTTGGGGTCTTCAATAGCGGCATTCAGCAGCCCCTTGGCGTCATACGGATTGGAGGGATAAACAATCTTGAGCCCAGGCGTGTGAAAGAACCAAGCCTCGTTGCTTTGGCTATGGAAAGGGCCTGCGGCAGTGCCCGCTCCCGTTGGCATGCGGATTACGACATCGGCCGGTTGGCCCCAGCGCCAATGAATTTTCGCCAGGTTGTTCACGATTTGGTTAAAGCCTTCGGTAACAAAGTCGGCAAACTGCATTTCTACCATGGCCTTCATGCCCTTGACGGACAATCCCAAAGCAGCGCCTACAATGGCCGCTTCGCACAAGGGTGTATTGCGCACGCGCTCTTTTCCAAACTGCTGCACAAATCCTTCGGTGATCTTAAATACGCCCCCGTAGTCGGCAATATCCTGCCCCATCAACACAAGTTGCGGATAGCGCTCCATGCTTTGGCGCAGTCCATCGCTAATGGCATCGATAAACCGTTTCTCTGTTTGCGATCCGCTTGGTTCGGAGGAGTATGAAGGCTGAAAGGGCGCGTACACATCTTGCAACTCGCGTCCGGTGTCGGGCGCGGGATGCGTTTCCGTGAAGGCCGTTTCAAGACCGGCCTCGATTTCTTTTTTCAGTTTCTTGCGCACCTTGTCGATCGCAGCCGGTGTAAGTAAATCTTCTTTGATCAAAAACTGTTCGTAGTTTTCTACCGGATCTTTCTTGGCCCACTCGTCCATTAAATCCTTGGGAACGTACTTCGTGCCGGACGCTTCTTCGTGTCCGCGCATGCGGAAAGTGAGACATTCCAGCAAAATCGGGCGTGGCTTTTTGCGCAGTTCTTCGGCCAGGCTTTTCACGCGATCGTACACTTCCAACACATTGTTGCCGTCTACTTGCACGCCTTCGATGCCATAGCCGATGGCTTTATCCACAAAACTTTTGCACCGGAATTGCTCGCGGCTGGGGGTGCTTAGGCCATAGCCGTTATTTTCGATGACGAAGATCACCGGCAAATCCCAAACCGCTGCCACGTTTACCGCTTCATGAAAGTCGCCTTCGCTGGTACCACCATCACCATTAAAAACTACCGTTACTTTCTTTTCCTGCTTTAACAGCGTAGCGAGTGCAATTCCATCGGCTACTCCGTTTTGGGGACCGAGATGCGAAATCATGCCTACGATGTGATGCTCGTTGGTGCCGAAGTGGAAGGACCGGTCGCGGCCTTTCGTGTAGCCCATCGCGGTGCCCTGCCATTGTGCAAAAAGCCGATCGAATGGCATGTCGCGGCCGGTAAATACACCCAGATTGCGGTGCATGGGCAAAATGTATTCGTCTTTTTCGAGCGCTTGGGTGATCCCCACCGAAATAGCCTCCTGCCCAATACCACTGAACCATTTGCTGATCCGATTCTGGCGCAACAGGATCAGCATTTTTTCCTCTATCAATCGCGGATACACCAGCGCCTCGTACAATTGAATGAGGGTTTCATCGGAATGACCCTTCCGTTTGAATTTCATAAACGACAGTTTGTGCCCAAAGGTAACAACGTTTTGGATTGCCTACCGCACGCGTTAAACAGCGGAAATCAACTCACCAAATTGTTTCATAGAGATGGGCTTGGTCAGGTATTTCATCACACATTGGTGTGTGCTTGCCCGGCTGATATCCTTCGGATCGATGGAGGAACTCACCATAAAAATTTTTATACGCTTGGCCAACTGATCGGCAAGCCGTTCGAAGTCATCCAGAAACATCCAGCCATCCATCACCGGCATATTGATGTCCAGAAACAAAAAATCGGGAAGTTGATCAGCCTGGTGCTGGTGCTCACGCAGATAAGCCAGCGCAAGTTCTCCGGAGGTAAACGACAAAATCAGGCTCGCGGCTTTGGTAAGCTGAATGGTCTTGGTTGCCGTGAATTGGTAGATAGGGTCATCGTCTACCACGGCCACAATCGGTAAA
>JBIIVI010000187.1:0-7272 GCA_044339555.1 Cyclobacteriaceae bacterium
CCTTCGAAGCGCGCAACAAGTGGTGGAAAAACTATTGGGCCGAAGTACCCCGCATTGCATTGCCCGATCCGGTGTTACAAGAGATTGCCGACTACGGTCTCTACAAGCAAGCATGTGCTACGCCCCCGCAGGGCAAAGCGTGCGCGCTACAAGGGCCCTTTATGGAAGAATATCAGCTTCCACCGTGGAGTAACGACTATCACTTCAATATCAATGTGCAGATGATTTATACGCCTGCATTGGCCACGAACCGCGCCACCCACTTACAGCCGCTTTGGGATTTGATGAACGCATGGATACCGCAAATGAAAGCGAATGGTGAGCAGTTCTTCGGACGGCCCGGTGCGCTCATGCTGCCGCACGCAGTAGACGATCGTTGCCGCGTGGTCGGAACGTTTTGGACGGGCACGATCGACCACGCCTGCACCGCCTGGATGGCCTACCTGGCCTGGCAACATTTTGCTTACACCATGGACGATCAGGTACTGCGCAACACGGCCTGGCCCTTGCTCACTGGCGCTTTTGAAGGCTACTGGGCGATGCTGGAAGAAGTAGACAACGGCAGCGGGGGTAAGCGGTTTTCGTTACCGGTGTCGGTGAGTCCTGAATTTCGGGGCGACCAAATGACGGCCTGGGGCCGCGATGCCTCGTTCCAATTGGCGGCCCTGCACAAGGTGGCGCAGGTGTTGCCAAAGGCCGCTACCCGGCTGGGGTTGCCACTTGACCCCCGCTGGCAACAAGTGTCCGACAGGCTGCCGCCCTATACCACGGTGGAAGGATCATGGATTGACGAGTGGCCCACCGCGAAGAACAAACGCATTGCGTTGTGGGACGGACAGGATTTGATCGAAAGCCACCGCCACCACTCCCACCTCGGCAGCATCTATCCGTTTGTATCGATCGATCCGCAGGCTGAAAACCACCGCACCATTGTGCAAGGCAGCATCAACCGGTGGGTAAACCGCGGCATGGGCATGTGGTCGGGCTGGTGTGTGCCATGGGCGTCCATCTTGCAAACCCGCACGGGCAACACCGAAGCGGCTGTGAGTTTGCTGCATTACTGGAACGAAAATTTTGTGAACGAAGGGCGCGGTACGTTGCACAATTCCAATAAACCCGGCATCAGTATTCTGGCCAACCCGGTTTACAACAAGTTGCCGGAGGGCGCACCCAAAAATGAAATCATGCAACTGGATGGCGGCTTCGGAGCACTCAGTGCCGTACTGGAACTTCTCGTGCAAAACCGCCTGGATGGCATCTACGTGTTGCCAAATCTGCCGGATGGCTGGAAGGAGTTGTCATTTGACCGCATCCGCACAGAAGGCGCTTTTCAGATCAGTTCGCGTGTGGTTGCAGGCCAAGTGGAAGAAGTAAAGGTCAGGAGCCTGGCGGGCGGGCGGTTGCGGTTGGTACCCAATCTCGGTGCACGGTTTCAGGTAAACGGTGTTGCGATGGACGGCCCGCGTTTTGAAGAAGATTGTGTAGCGGGACAAGAAATGACGCTTACACGGATGCGATAACGCCGCCTTTGTGCGCCAAGGGGTTGAACAAACAGCTCAACGGCTACCCATGACGTTGAGGACATTTCTGAAACCAATACCTTTGAGTAGCAATGAGGTTTTATCAGGAATTTACTTTTGGCTGGATCATATTTGCCGTGGCACTGCCGCTTCAAGTGCTGATCAGCTATCTGTATGTAAATGAAATAGGCGATTCACCAATCAGTACCGCTGGTTACCTGGGGGCGAGCTTCGTTTTTCTAGTTGTGTACGCGCTCTTTTACGGGCTTACCACTCAAGTAAGTCGGGATTCGATTGTTGTTGCATTGGGCGTAGGCTTGATTCGAAAACGAATTCCGGTAAACGCTATCGCCCGTGTAACATTAGTGCGCTCGCCTTGGTATTATGGCTGGGGCATCCGGATTATTCCTCATGGCATCTTGTATTCGATTCGCGGCTTGCAGGGAGTTGAACTCACGCTGCGCGATGGCCGGCGTGCGGTACGTATTGGTTCGCAGAACCCGGAGCAGCTGAAATCGGAGATCGAACAACAACTCCACTGATTTCACCCCACCAGATTTGCCGTCAAAACTTGACCTAACTGAAACCAAACGATTAATCGCCAGCCCATGGTTAACCTTCTTACCTGCCTGGATTCTAGTACGTGGCTGAAACAAACCTGTGTTTTTGTTGCGCCTTTGGTGCTTCTTTGGTCGTGCACCACTACTTCTTTCGAGGCTACCGATTGTGAAGTGCGCGTTGGTGCGATTACATTTTCTAAATCCATGAACGAAGCCCAGCAGCAAACCGTAGCAAGACCAGGCGAGTTGACGTTGCAAAGCGGCCCAAAAACGGATTTCTTCAATGAGCCGAATGGCAAGGATAAATATGGCAATGCGCCTGTGCTGCTCACGCCAATTAACAACCTTGAATCCTTCACCTTCATGACGCAGGTAACACCCACATTTACCGATACCTACGATGCCGGAGCTGTGTACTTGTTTGTGGATGACGACCATTGGCTGAAGTTGGCGTTCGAAATGGATGAGCGAAAACTAACCCGATTGGTAACGGTACGCACACATGGAACTTCGGACGACAACAACCATGATGCGGTAACCGCAGCAACGGTTTGGTTAAAAGTTTCCTCGAATGGTGAATCGATTGGCTATTACTATTCGGTAGACAACATCACCTGGCAATTACTGCGCGTCTACAAAAACGACTTTCCGGCCACGGTTTGGCTGGGACTCAGTGCGCAATCGCCCTTAGGTACCGGCAACACCGCCCATTTTGCGGGGGTGAGCATTACCAACACGGCCGTAGCCGATTTTAGAAAAGGGATTTAAACCTGGCGCTATTTGCGTGATGGGATGGAGCGGGCTTGATGGAGCCCGAAAGGGATCGTGCGCGGGATGGCGACCCGCGACAGCCCGACCGAGCCACGGGCGAGGGCACGCCAAAAACAAACGAAAACACGAGGTGAGAAGGAAAGTGGGCCCTGCTGGGATCGAACCAGCTTTGGCCCCAGCGGGGTCTTCGCCTCGAGAACCCGCGTCCTTTTTTATCGAATACGAAATTCAATTCAATCCCGAGCCCTCATCTGCGGGGTCTCGCAACGAAACGCAACCAAGACCCCGCAGGGACAAAGTTTTTAGGAGTGGCGTTGGGCTTCGGCTTGGCGTTAGGTGGTGTCGATCAGGCCGGGCCATACTTTGCCGCAAGTGGGTTATACTTTACAGGCTTTCTGGTAGATTGGGATGCGGGTAAACATTTGAAGTTAAAGTAAAGATACCAGGGGGGGAGTGTAAAAAAAAAATCGAAGGTCAATTTGAAACCGTTCATTCATCGTTTACACGCGATGTCAGTATTGCCCTGGGGGGGATGTACCCAAAGATGTTCCAAAAATAAAAAAGCAGCTACAACAACTGGTCGTAACTGCTTGACTTTTGGTCCCAGCGGGGTCTTCGCCTCGAGACCCCGCGTCCTTTTTTATCGAATAAGAGATTCAATTCAATCCCGAGCCCTCATCTGCGGGGTCCCTTGGTCCCAGCGGGGTCTTCGCCTCGAGACCCCGCGTCCTTTTTTATCGAATAAGAGATTCAATTCAATCCCGAGCCCTCATCTTGGTCCCAGCGGGGTCTTCGCCTCGAGACCCCGCGTCCTTTTTTATCGAATACGAAATTCAATTCAATCCCGAGCCCTCATCTGCGGGGTCTCGCAACGAAACGCAACGAAGACCCCGCAGGGACAAAGGACACGCCAAAAACAAACTAAAACACGAAGTGAGAAGAAAAGTGGGCCCTGCTGGGATCGAACCAGCGACCACCTGATTATGAGTCAGGTGCTCTAACCGTCTGAGCTAAGGGCCCGAAATGCGGTGCAAGTTTAGCTAAAAGAATCGGCTGGCGAAACTATCGAACGGGCACCAGCACCCGTTGCAGGTCGACTAACAAGGGCTGGGTAAGCGGTTTGGATATAAACTCGGTTACAAACGGAAACGCTTTGGCCGAACGGCAATCCTGAAAGTTGGTGGAGCTGGTAACCATAATAACGCGGCAAGCTTCTTCCCCCACTTGAAGTCGCAACACCTGCATCTGTTCCAGAAACTGAATACCGTTGATGACAGGCATGTTTAAGTCCAGAAAGATTACATCGGGCCAACGGGCGGGCGGGCTAGCAGCCAGTTCTTGCAGCGCGATGACAGGCGACTTGTGCATGACGATCTCAGAGGCGAACTGAGTCAATTCCATCAAACGTTTCTGGAGAAAGAGGTCAATGTCGCTATCATCAACGATCCAAACCCGCTGTAACCGATTGCTAACCATAGACTTTTGCCAAGCAGCGACAAAGAACCGAAAAAAGCGTGGATTTCCGTGCCACTTTGTAACCCTCAAAATATTAGAGTTGGATTAACGCCCAGTTTTAGAAAAATGCGTAAAATTGACGGCTAAATCACTTAAACCCATGAAATTTACTCGCTTAGGACTGTTTTCTTACCTATTGGCAGGTTTATGCCTGGTTTCCTGCTCCTCCAAAAAGAATGAGGGAGCCAATTCGGACGAATTCAAGGAAGCCGAACAATCGCTTAAAGAACAAATTGAAGAAGTTGTTTATAACATCCCTTCCCCAACCGAAATTCCGTACCTCCTCGAGGCTACCGGTGCCGACTACAACCAAACACTTGTAAACGATAAAAAGAAGGTTGATCAATATGCCAGCATCAGCGACAAGGCCGCGTTAAACCTAGGCGTTTATGCAGCCGACATTGGCTACCTGACTTCGTACGACAAAACGCAGGATGCGATTGACTACATGAACGTGTGCAAAACGCTGGCCGACAACCTGGGCGTGATTGGCGCGTTTGATGTAGAGATACTCAAGAAGTTTGAATCCAACATCTCCAACAAGGACTCACTTGCTTCGCTGCTGAACTCCACCATCAGCCAAGCCGACAGGTACCTGAAAGATGATAGCCGCAACAAGTTGGCTGCCTTGATCGTGACCGGTAGTTTTGTAGAAGGCCTCTACATTTCCACCGGTGTTGTAAAAAGCTATCCGAAAAACATTTTGCCGGATGACCAGCGTAACCTGATTCTTACCCCGCTGATGCGTATTATTCTGGAGCAGGAAAAATCGGTGGATGAGTTGTTGCGCATGCTGGGCAATTCCGGTACCGAAGAGCCGATTCCTTCGATCGTTGCTGACTTAACAGCTTTACAGGCCAGCTACAGCGCGCTGAACATTGAAGAGCAGATCAAAAACAACCGGGCTGACTTGGTGCTGACCGATAAGAACCTGACGGATATAACCAACATCGTGGAAAAACTGCGTAAAAGCATTACACAATAACCGTTTAAATTTTTGCAACAAGGAAGGGATTGGATTACCGATCCCTTTTTTTTTAAAAACCTTCCGTTGAAATTTACGCCATGAGTGAACCGATTCTAAAAGCGATCATGAAGTTGTTTGCCCTGGTGGCACGGGTAGACGGCATCTCGCAGCAAGAGCGCGACCAAATCAAACAGTTTTTACAAGAACACATTCCGATGAACAGTGTCAACAAAAACTTACAGTTTTTTGATGACCTCACTAACGATACCGTAGGCGCAGATGATCCTGCCATGGAACGGTTTTGTCAAACGCTGAACTCGGAGATTGACCAGAAGCAGAAGGTGGTGGTGATGATGGAACTAATCTCCATCGTAAGTGCAGATAAAGAAATTTCGGTGGGCGAACACACGCTAATCGAAAAAATTGCGGGACTACTGAACGTATCCAAAACAGAAATTGCCCTGCTGGAGGAGTTTGCCCTGGCGGAGAAGCCAGCCGATGTTTCCAGTGAACACCTGTTGCTGATCGATTCAACACGAGCGGGTCACGGCCCTGTAAAGCACATTTACCGCGATCACTTACATGGTTTGATGGTGGTGGCACACTTGCCGGAATCGGGTAACTATTTTCTGAAGTACATGGGCACAACCGATGTGGTCTTTAACGGAGTGCCGCTGAGGTCCAATGTGATTACGATTCTGGGTACCGGCAGTTCGCTTCGCTGGGGCACGACCGAACCTGTGTATTATGGCGACATTCTGCGGCAGTTCAATACCCGTTCGCAAACTAATCGCCTCAGTTTTGAGGCTCGCGGCATATCCTATCAGTTTAAGAATGGCAAACTCGGTCTGCGAGGGGTAGACGTCATTGAAGAATCTGGTCGACTTATCGCGCTCATGGGCGCCAGTGGTGCCGGAAAATCCACGTTACTGCACGTGCTGAACGGCACGGAAAAACCCAGCCAGGGCCAGGTGCTGATTAACGGGATCGATATTCATGCCACACCCGAGAAGATAGAAGGCATCATTGGTTTTGTGCCGCAGGACGACCTATTGATCGAAGATCTTACCGTTTACCAAAACCTCTACTTCGCAGCCAAGCTTTGCTTTAATCACGTTGACGAGAAAAAAATCAACGAGCTAGTGCTAAAAACACTGGACGATCTGGGTCTGAATGAAATTCGCGATCTAACCGTAGGCTCGCCCTTGCGAAAAACCATCAGCGGAGGCCAACGGAAGCGCCTCAACATCGGCCTTGAATTACTGCGCGAACCGGCCGTTCTGTTTTGCGATGAACCTACTTCGGGTCTCTCCTCGCGCGACTCGGAAAACATCATTGAGTTGTTGAAGGAACTAGCGCTAAAAGGAAAACTGGTGTTTGCGGTCATTCACCAGCCTTCGTCCGACATCTTTAAGATGTTCGACAAGCTGGTGATTCTGGACACAGGCGGCTACCAGATTTACTACGGCAACCCGGTGGATGCGGTCTCCTATTTTAAACGCAACATCAACCTGATCGATAGCGAGGAGGGCGAGTGCAATTTATGCGGAAACGTAAATCCCGAGCAGATTTTCAACATCATCGAAACGCGGGTAATTAACGAATATGGCAATTTTACCTCGCAGCGTAAGTACTCGCCCGAGCAGTGGAACCAACAGTACCAACAGAAAACAAAAATCGCCAATGTGTCCCGCGCCAGCGAAGCACCGGTATCTACATTGCGGATTCCCGGCTGGCTCAAGCAAACGCACCTGTTTGGTTTGCGCGATCTCATGGCCAAGCTCAGCAATCAGCAATACCTGGTGATCAACCTGCTGGAAGCTCCGCTGCTGGCCTTTATTCTGGCCTTCATTGTCCGTTACTATAACGTTGATGATCCGTTTAAGTCGGGTTATCTCCTTTCCAAAAACCTGAACCTGCCCGCCTACTTTTTCATGAG
>JBIIVI010000188.1:0-7254 GCA_044339555.1 Cyclobacteriaceae bacterium
GCACTTGCCATTGTACGTAAACACCGGCTGTGGGAAACCTTCCTTGTAAGCAAACTGGGATTCCGGTGGGATGAAGTCCATGATGTGGCCGAACAACTGGAACATATCCAATCACCTCGTCTCATCGAACAGTTGGACGAGTTTCTCGGCTTTCCTCAGGTGGACCCGCATGGCGATCCGATTCCGGACGGCAAGGGCAAACTCCGTACGCCCCCCCAAGTTGCGCTTGACAAAGCTCCGGTCGGGTACGAGGGTAGCATCCTGGCGGTGAAGAGCAACGATCCGCAATTGCTCCAGTACCTGGACAAAATCGGCGCAGTCCCAGGCAAGCGGGTGAAGGTTTTGTCCCGCGAACGATACGATGACTCGCTGGAGGTGAACATCGAACGGAAACAACACTTCATCTCCCGCGAGGTGTCGCAAAACATTCTGGTATCCGCTTAGCCATGGAAAGTCGCACAGCCAGACGCTCACTTAGCGAGGTTCATTCCTCGGTCGACCCGACTCAGCGCAAAGGGTGGCGCAAGCTGTTGGCGTTTCTGGGGCCTGCCTACCTGGTAAGCGTGGGCTACATGGATCCCGGCAACTGGGCCACCGATATTGCTGGCGGCAGTCAGTTTGGTTATGCGTTGATTTGGGTGCTACTCATGTCCAACCTGATGGCGTTGCTGTTGCAGAGCCTCAGCGCGCGGCTTGGAATTGTGCGCCAACTGGATCTGGCGCAAGCATCGCGAAGCACCTATCATCCGGCCGTCAATTTCTTTTTGTGGATCCTCGCGGAAATCGCCATTGCGGCTACCGATCTCGCGGAGGTATTGGGCATGGCCATCGGGTTGCAGTTATTGTTCGGCTTGCCGCTGATCTGGGGGATTTCTCTCACCGTGTTGGACACGCTACTGCTGCTGTTGCTCCAGAACTATGGCATTCGCAAGTTGGAAGCGTTTATCATCAGCCTAGTGGCGATCATTGGAGTTTCCTTTTTTGTGGAGATGATTTTGGCCAAACCGGACATGGGTGAACTCGCCAAAGGCTTCATTCCAAGCCTGCCCAACGATCAGGCTTTGTACATCGCCATCGGTATCATTGGTGCTACTGTGATGCCGCATAACCTGTACCTGCACTCATCTCTCGTGCAAACCAGACGCTTCGAGACCGGTGCCAAGGGAATCTGGAGTGCCATCAGATACAATTTCATTGACTCGTTCATCGCCCTCAACGCAGCCTTTTTTGTGAACTCCGCCATTCTCATTCTGGCCGCAGCTACTTTTTTTAAAAACGGCTACTACGAAATTGCTGACATTCAAGATGCGCACCGCATGCTGGAACCCCTGCTGGGCAGCGAACTGGCTCCACTCCTCTTTGGTATTGCGTTGGTGGCGGCAGGTCAGAGTTCCACCATCACCGGTACCCTGGCCGGCCAAATTGTGATGGAAGGGTACCTCAATCTCCGTATTGCGCCCTGGCTTCGTAGGCTGCTCACACGAATCATTGCGATCATTCCAGCCTATGTGGTGATTCTCCTTTACGGCGAAAGCCAGACAGGCGCACTACTTGTATTTAGTCAGGTAGTACTTAGTCTGCAACTCGGGTTTGCCATTATTCCACTGATTCACTTTACCAGCGACCGCCAAACAATGGGCGAGTTCGTGATCAAAACCTGGATGAAAATTGCGGCATGGCTGATTGCTGTGATCGTGGTAAGTCTCAACGCCAAACTGGTGATTCAGGAAATTCAAGGTTGGCTAAGTGGAGCTGGAGACGGACAAATCTGGATTTGGCTGTTGGTGATTCCCGCTTGTGCCGCTGCCGCACTGCTCCTACTCTACATCACCGTGTTCCCGCTGCTGCAAAAGCCGGAAGAGAAAATCACGCCCATCCCACATGGACCGGCTATTGAACTGCACAATCTCGAGAAGCCGGTTTACACGCGCATTGCCATCTGCATTGACTTCACCAAAACCGATGAGTTAGCCATTCGAAGTGCGCTGGCACAAGGCGGCACTCTTGCGAGCTACGCGCTCTTCCACGTCGTGGAGACCGCCGGTGCGATGGTGTACGGCGAGAACATTGCCGACCGCGAAACGGATCAGGATTGGCTGGCGCTGGAAAACTATGCCACACAACTACGTGCTCGAGGCTATCAGGTAGTATCCGAAATCGACTACGGTAGCCCAAAAAATCAAATTCCGAAAATGGCTAAACGCTTCGAAGCCGACATGCTGGTGATGGGCGCGCACGGGCATACGTGGTTGAGTGATCTTATTTTTGGAACGACCGTGGATGTGGTGCGTCACCGGGTTACCATTCCTGTATTCATTGTGAAGCAATCCACATGACGGGACGTCATTCGTTCGATGACACCATTGTAGCACTTGCGACCCCGCAAGGCGTGAGTGCGATAGCCGTAATCCGCTTGTCGGGCGCAGATGCCATTGCGATCACACAAAAAATCTTCCGGGGAAAAAATCTCTCGCAGGCCGCCAGTCACACGGCACACTTCGGCACATTGCAAACCCCGGAGGCTGTATTAGACGAAGTGCTGGTTACGGTTTTCCATGCTCCGAACTCCTTCACGCGCGAGAATAGTGTGGAGATTTCCTGCCACGGATCTCCGCTCATCGTGCGCCAGGTTATTCAGGTGCTGATTCAATATGGAGCCCGTTTGGCCGAACCGGGTGAGTTCACCAAACGCGCCTTCCTGCACGGTCGGTTCGATTTGGCACAAGCCGAGGCCGTGGCCGACCTGATTCATGCCGAGACGGACAACGCACGGCAGGCTGCACTCAACCAAATGCGCGGCGGGTTTTCGCGTGAGATCAAAAGCTTGCGCGAAGAACTCATTCACTTTGCCTCGTTGATCGAACTGGAACTCGACTTCGGGGAAGAGGATGTGGAATTTGCCAAGCGCGATGAACTCCGGCAACTCATTCACCGCCTGCAAAACCACTTGCAACCGCTGATTGAATCATTCCGACTCGGCAACGTAATCAAAAACGGAATCCCCACCGTGATTGCCGGGAAACCCAATGCAGGCAAGAGCACTTTGCTGAATGTCTTGCTGAACGAGGAACGGGCTATCGTGTCGGACATTCCCGGTACCACGCGGGATGTGATCGAAGACGAGATGGTCGTAGGCGGAATCTCGTTTCGTTTTATCGACACGGCCGGGCTTCGGGAAACCACCGATACGATTGAATCTATCGGAGTGCAACGAACGCGCGAACAGATGAGTCGCGCATCGCTGATTTTGTATCTATTTGATCTGTCGGCTGCAACGCGGGAAGAAATCGAGGCGCAAGAGGCCGAACTGGCGCAGTTGGGCAAAACCGTTTTGAAGGTGGGTAACAAGATGGATCGGGCTAACCCCGAGCTGCTGGCTGAGTTGGCTCCGCGCGGCTTCCTGTTCATCTCGGCCGCGCACCACGAGGGCATTGAAGAACTCAAAAGCCGGATTCTCGAAGTATTCCATATCGACCGAGTGCAGCCGGGCGATGTACTGGTCACCAACCTGCGCCACTACGAAAATCTACGCCAGACCAACGAATCCTTGCAACGGGTTTTGGATGGCATGGATCGGCTGGTGACTGGAGATTTTCTGGCGATGGACATCCGGCAAGCACTTCATTTCCTGGGCGAGATCACCGGTGAAATCACTACCGATGATTTGCTGGCCAACATCTTCTCGAAGTTTTGTATCGGAAAGTGACGTGTATCAATGCAAAATCAGCTGATCCCACTCACAAGGTTAGTGGTTAGTTGGCGCTGAACCAACAAGCCACATACTGCAAGAGTCATTCCCAATGACCGCGAAATATTTTCATGGACATAGATAGTGCCACTGCTTGAACTGAGAACTGACTTCTTCTTAAACGCTACTAGCTTATGCTTATTCTCATTAACCCAAGCCGGACTTTCGCCCCAGAAATTAGTGGTCCAATCATACTTTGTCCCGTTGGCAGCAATAAAAAATGTGCTGAAAAAACCTGGCTCTAACACGCCTAGCAAAACCTTATCACTAAAAACCTTTAACTGACTTTTCAAAATTCCCGCAGATCGAAATGATATACTCATTTCCTGACCTTGAAACGAATTTTTACTGGTGTTCCAAACACTTGTCTGAAGAACACCTAGTTTTCGATCACCTTCACGTAAAACCAAGTTCTCTCCCGTCCAGCTTTCCGTGGTCCATTCCAGTTTCGTCATTTGTTTCCACTTTTCGGCTCATGTACCAAAAACACTCGCATCCGCATTGCGTTCATGGGCCGGTCTGTTTTGTCGGTGGGTGTAGCGGCCAACTTATCGAGCGTTTCCCAACCACTGATCAACTCCCCAAAAACGGTATAGCCACCATCGAGATGGGGTGTTCCACCTTGAGTGGTGTAGATTTTTCGTTGCGTCTCGTTGAGGGTGAGTTTACGCTGCACGACAAAACTATCTAGCTGAGCAGGCCGATACGCTTTCCGTTGCACGAAGTAGAATTGGGCATTGCTACTCGCCTTTTCCGGGTTGTTGTCGCGGGCCATGCCAAGCGCACCCCGCTTATGGTAGATTCCTAGTTCGGTACGAAACTCGGGAGGCACTTGCGGACCAGGAGCTTCCCCATCGCCCAATTTGGTTTCGGCCGTAGCTTTCTTACTGTTTGGATCGCCACCTTGCACCACAAAATTGTTAATGATGCGGTGAAACAACAAGCTATCGTAAAAACCAGCTTTGATCTTGGTCACCAGATTGTCGCGATGCAACGGTGTTTCGTTGTATAACTTCACTACCATTTTTCCTTCCGTTGTGATGAACAACACGTGATAGGTGGTGCGATCGCGCACCTGTTTGGCGGCTTGCTGAATGGCGCGGCTCTCGTCTCTGGCCAGCGGTCGAAAATAGGAAACGGAACTACACGAAGCGAATAGCGAGGCGACCACCGCCACCAATACGAACTTTCTCAACGGCAATTTGTTTTTCATTTGTTGCATAAGTAAAGATGTATTTCCTCACCTTAATTCCCGCATTTTTTCTATTCTTTTTTAAACCCGATCACTCGGTACACATAACAATAACCAACCTGGACGGAGAATCGGGCGATTTGTTTATCGGCTGGTACAATCGACCGGAAGGTTTTCGTGTACTCGACAAAGCCTTCTATAAACGAGTAGTTCCCGTTCAAACACGCGATGAAGCACAGGTTACGTTTGAAGTTACACCGGGCACCTATGCCATTGCGGTATTTCTTGATACCAATAGCAATGGGAAGTTAGATACCAACCTCTTTGGCGCCCCCACCGAACCCTACGGATTCTCCAACAATAAACTCTTCACCTTCCGGCCCACCTCGTTTGATGAAGCGGCCGTAGAAATCCGGTCGGACGCCCAAATTCGAATTGCGCTGAAGAAGTAACGATATACATGCGCTGTTGACCGAAAAAAACTTTTTTCATCGTTTGCGTTGTAATTCAAAATTCCGTTCGCGTACCTTTGCATCATGCTGCATCTCATAGCAACATATCGATTTAAAAACGAGCCAAGTAGTGATATTTGGTTTGGGCCGCGGATTTTCAGGTGATCACTTCGTGATCGCACACTGAAAACCCGGGCTTCGCTTCGGGTTTTTTTGTGCTCAATCCGCAACGGATTCTCACAAATCACACTCGAGAAAAAAAATAAAGACGTCCGGACGGGCGGTGGCACCGCTTTGTCTGATGTGAACAAAATCCCCGAAAGGGAAAAGAGAAAGACGATGAAACGAAAAATGTTGAGCGGAAAAGATTTGTTGAAACTGGGCTACCCGGAGGGCCGCGCGGTGGGCATGGCGATCAATACCGTGCTTAAGCATTTTCGCAGGAGCGAGAAAGAGGAGATCTACACGATGTTGAGAAATGTGTTGGCTGATCCGCGCGCCTACATCAACGATGCGGTGTGGAGCAAAGTAGCGCTGGAATTGGTGCCCACGGAGAAGAAGTCGCTGGTGCACCAACTGAATGCACACCGCCTGGAGTATCGGATTTACGGTGCTGGCGAGATTGAGGAAGGCGCGCGCAACCAGATGGAGATTGCCATGAAGCTACCCATCGCGGTGGCGGGAGCGCTGATGCCCGATGCGCATCAGGGTTACGGTCTGCCGATCGGTGGCGTGCTGGCCACGCACAACGCGGTGATTCCGTATGGCGTGGGCGTTGACATTGGATGCCGGATGTGCTTCAGCGCGTTTGCCATTGATGAACGTTACCTGGAACGGCACCGCAGCAACCTGAAGCAGGTGTTGATCGACAACACTGCGTTTGGCCGTGCTACGATGCACCGACCCAAAGAACACGAAGTGCTCGACCGGCCTGCGTTTCGGGAGATCACGGTGTTGAAACCGCTGCAGGGAAAAGCAGCTCAGCAAATCGGTTCATCCGGCAGCGGCAACCACTTTGTGGAGTTCGGCCTGATGCACGTAGACGCGAACAATCCCTGGCAACTTGCTGCAGGCACGTACCTGGGGTTGTTGTCGCACTCCGGCTCGCGCGCGCTGGGCGCTGAGGTGGCGCGGCACTATACCCGTGTAGCTAAGCAAACGTGCTTGCTGCCGGGTGAAGCGGCCAACCTGGCGTGGCTGGATCTGGACACAGCAGCCGGACAAGAGTACTGGCAGGCAATGAACCTGGCCGGGGACTATGCCTCGGCTTGTCATCACCAGATCCACGACCGCATTGCGGCAGCACTGGGCGAGCGGCCGCTGTTGATGGTGGAAAACCACCACAACTTCGCGTGGCGCGAGCGGCTGCAGGACGGCACCGAGGTGATTGTGCACCGGAAGGGCGCCACACCGGCCGGTACAGGTGTGCTGGGGATCATTCCCGGCTCTATGACAGCTCCGGGCTTTATTGTGCGGGGCAGAGGCGAAGCCACATCATTAAACTCTGCCTCGCATGGGGCTGGCAGATTGATGTCGCGAACCGCTGCCAAACAATCCATCACCAACAAAATGGTGAAGCAGGAATTGGAAATGCACCAGGTTACACTGCTGGGCGGTGGCCTGGATGAGGCCCCGATGGCGTACAAAGACATCCGCACGGTGATGCGACACCAGGCGGATTTGGTAGAGGTGCTGGCCGAGTTTTCTCCGCGCATCGTTCGGATGTGTGGAGACGACTCGCCAGCCGAAGACTAAACCGGTTCACACATTCGCGTGTGTGTGAACGCACACACGAAACGAATGAAGAACATGGAATGGATGAATCACTACATGGCCGATGCAGAGCGGCTGATTACGGAAAA
>JBIIVI010000189.1:0-7209 GCA_044339555.1 Cyclobacteriaceae bacterium
AAACATTCTTTTTACTGGCTGCAGTGCTCACCGGTCTTGTTGGTCGCTCGCAAAAAACAATTACAAATTTTACGTTGGCAGATGTAGCCACCGGTGACCGCGTATCGCTTTCGGATTTCTCTACACAATCAGGGATTGCAGTAATATTCACGAGCAACGACTGCCCGTTCGATTCTTACTACCGCACGCGGATCAGTGCGTTGATCGACCAATACAAAGGAAAAATTCAATTTCTACTGATCAACTCCTATCTCGAAGAAGGAGAAGATGTCGATGCAATGAAAGTCGCCTATGCAACGTGGAAGATAACGGCTCCCTATCTAGCTGATAAGGAACGGGTGGCTTTGCAAGCCTTGGATGCGAGCAAGAGTCCGGAAGTTTTTTTATTGAAGCGCACGGCCGCAGGAATGACTGTGTTTTACAACGGCTCAATTGATGATAGCCCTCAAGTGGCGAGTGGTGTTCGGCAAGCTTTTTTAAAAGATGCTATCGACCAACTCCTGCGCCATGGCCCGCCTGATCCCCCTACCCGGTCGGTGGGCTGTACAATCCGATAGAAAAAGCTAAACGCCTAAATCCCCCCCATCGCTGATGCTGATGAGCAGTTCCTTAACTTCTTCCGCCTTGGCGTGTTCGCCCATTTTTTCAAACGACATCACCAGATTGCGCAGCATTCTGCGGATGATTTCTACATTGGAACACGGCTCGAAGAAAGAAGGCTGTGGCACCAGATGTAGTTCATGGATATAATTTTCAATGTCCTGGCGTGAAAAAATCAAACCCCGGTTAAACGCGTTGATGTAAAACGTTTGCTGATCGAATTTGTAGGTAAGGATAAACAGGTTGGGGAGGTTAACGCCATAGATAGGCATCTTCAGTTTCTGGGCCACCAGCAAATAGATCACACACAAGGTGATGGGGTTGCCTTTCCGCGACTCCAACACCACGTTGATCATGGAATTCCCCGGCGAATGAAAATTCTTGGTGTTCGCACCAAACTTGAGCTTACTGAAAAGAATGTTGTTGATGAGCTTGACCTGATCGAAGGGATAAAGATCGGTACGATACTCCAACCATGTTTCGTAATAGATTTGCTCGAGAGATTGCTTCAGTTTTTGTAACTCTAAGTCAGGGTATTGATAGGTGGCAATGATCCACATGCCCGTAAGTAAATCCTGGTCCGGACTTTTATACCAACGCACAAGGCGGTCTTGCAGGCTGTCGTACTGGAGGGAGTGAATCAGCGTTTCTATCTTCGACTGTAGCGCGGGATCCAACGCAGATTCCCACTGCTGCTCCAGAAAAGGAATGATCGTGGTACCGAGTGTTAAGATTCGCTCCTCCACATGGGCCACTACCTGCTGATCGTCATCATCCAGCAACGACACCAGCGCCTTCAATTCATTCTCCTTCAATTCTTCCGCCATGAATTCGCTCAGGTTTGTATAACACCCACATTAAATCGCTCCACGGGTGCCTGGTTGGCCGCAGCTATTCCGGTCGATAGCCAGGCGCGTGTTTCCAAGGGATCGATCACAGCATCAACCCAAAGCCGGGCGGCCGCATAAAATGGACTTAACTGATCGTTGTAACGGTCGGTGATCTCCTTTAACAAGTTGGTTTCTTCCTCTTTGGTAAGAACTTTCCCCTGGCTTTTCAACGAAGCTACTTTTATTTGGAGCAGCGTTTTTGCTGCGGAGGCTCCGCTCATCACGGCCATTTGTGCCGTGGGCCACGCCACGATCAATCGCGGATCGTAGGCTTTTCCACACATGGCATAGTTGCCCGCGCCATAGCTGTTGCCAACAATTACAGTAAACTTAGGCACCGTGGAGTTCGCCATCGCGTTTACCATTTTTGCTCCGTCTTTGATGATGCCACCCTGCTCGGCTTTGCTACCCACCATAAAACCGCTTACATCCTGCAAGAAGACCAGTGGAATCTTTCGCTGGTTGCAATTCATGATGAAGCGCGCTGCCTTGTCGGCCGAATCGGAATAAATCACGCCCCCCATCTGCATCTCGCCGCGTTTGGTTTTCACCACCTTGCGCTGATTAGCCACAATACCAACGGCCCAGCCGTCTATCCGGGCGTAGCCGCAAATAAGTGTTTTTCCATATTGCGGCTTGTATTCGTCCAGCTCCGATTCGTCCACCAACCGCTTGATGATTTCCACCATGTCGTATGGTTTGCTTCTGTCTGATGGAAACAGGCCGTACACTTCTTCTGGTTTCTCTTTCGGTAACCTAGTTGCCGTTCGGTCAAAGCCAGCTATGGCGGGCTGACCCAGTTTAGCAAACAGATTCCGAATGTAATCCAGACAGGCCTGATCGTTCGGAAATTTGTTATCAGTTACTCCAGAAATCTCGCAATGAGTGGTGGCTCCGCCGAGCGTTTCCGTATCGACATCTTCGCCCACGGCAGCCTTTACCAGATAGGGACCTGCCAAGAAAATGGATCCGGTTTTATCAACAATCATGGCTTCATCGCTCATGATCGGCAGGTAAGCGCCACCGGCTACACAGCTCCCCATAATGGCCGCAATTTGTACAAGCCCCATGGCCGACATCTTGGCGTTATTACGAAACTGCCGACCGAAATGCTCCTTGTCGGGGAAGATTTCATCCTGCATCGGCAGAAAAACCCCTGCGCTATCTACCAGGTAAACAATTGGCAGGCGGTTCTCCATGGCCACTTCCTGCGCACGCAAATTCTTTTTGGCGGTAATTGGAAACCATGCCCCCGCCTTCACGGTTGCATCGTTGGCCACAATCACAGAAAGTCGCCCTTGAATTTTCCCAATGCCGGTAACAACTCCGCCAGACGGGCAACCGCCGTATTCCGTGTACATGCCCTCGCCTGCCAACATCCCAATTTCATGAAAGGTGGAGGCGGGGTCAATCAGGTAGTTAATCCGCTCGCGGGCGGTCAGCTTACCTTTATCATGTTGCTCCTGGATTTTTTTCTCTCCGCCTCCAAGCGTAATCTTCTTTGCTTTGCTCTTAAGCTGAAAACAGTGTTGCTTAAACTGATCCTCGTTACGATTGAATTCAACATCCATGCGCAAACGGGCTCAGGGAGTTTGCTTTTTGCGTTCTTCCTCGCGCCTGCGGTCGCGCTCAATTTTTCGTTTGCTTTTCCCCAATGGGGCCATGAAGTGCTTGGGATTATCGTTAAAGTGTACTGCCAGGCTGTCCAAGTTTACCAAAAGGCGGTTGAGGTTGTTGTACAGCGAATCATCGGTGAGCAGCTTGCTGGCCGTGTTATCGCCTTTGCTCAGTTGTTTCAAGGTTTTATTCAATTCGTCAATTGTTTTTTGGGTTTTTACAATTGTTTGGTTGAGTTGGATTTGCTTGAGCGAATCGGAGATCGTTTTGAAGTTACCCAGCGTTGGTTTGAGGTCGGCCAGGGTTTCATTTAGATTGTTTGCTACGCCCTTCATGCTGCCACTTAGTTCCTCCATTTTTGCCGTGGCCGTGCTCAACGATGTGTTCAACAGGTCGGGTGTAGATTGAAATTTTTTAAGGATGATACCCAGTTGCGAAGACTCGTTGGCCAAAATATCCAAAACGGTATTCAACTTTCGCAACGTAGTTTGAATGTTATTGGCCACCGGTGTGGCGGTTTCTTCCAGCATATCAAATGTGCCTTTCGCCATCTTGGCAATAACGGTATCTTTTGGTTTGAGCGGTGTTGTAACTTTGCCGATGGTGAGTAAAATCGATTTGCTGCCGAGGAAATCGCTGTTCAACGTGGCCGTAGTAGAGTCGCCCAGAACGATCTTCGAATCGATATCCAACTCCACCAGCACTTTATTCTGCTGGCGTTGCAAAATACTGATGCGGCTAACCCGACCGACGGCAAACCCGTTTACCAGCACCGGGTTTGAAGCCGCCAGTTGGTCTACGTTGTCGTACACTGCGTAATACTTGTTGGTGCTGGAGAAGAAATCAATTCCTTTCAGGAAGTTAAATCCAAAGTAGAGCAGCACAATACAGAGCGCCACAAAAATCCCAACCTTCAGCTCTTTATTTTTCACGTATCCTAGTTTATCGATTCCATTTGAACTTTATAATCCCGAAACGCCCGGTAAATGCCCGAGGCAATCAAATCCTGTCCTTGATCCGACAGCAAAAACTCCTCCTCTTTCACGTTTGAAAGGAAGCCCGTTTCAATCAACACACTGGGCATGGCCGTGCTCCACAACACCCAAAAGGGGCCTTGCTTAACGCCCCGGCTTACCCGGCCTACCCGGTTCTTAAACTGGGTTTCAATCTTGTCTGCAAAGCTAAGGCTGTTTTCCAGAAAAGCGTTTTGGCTCAGCGAAAACAAAATATACGATTCCGGACTGTTTGGATCAAATCCCTCGTACCGTTCCTTGTAGTTTTCGTCCAGAAGCATCACCGCATTTTCGCGCTTGGCCACTTCAAAGTTCTTGCTTTCTTTGGTTAAACCCATTACAAACGTCTCGGTGCCAAATACTTTTACGTTGGCATTAGCATTGGCATGGATACAAATAAACAGATCGGCCTTTTGCTGGTTGGCGATGCGCGACCGCTCATCAATCTCCAAATACCTATCTGTCTTGCGGGTATAAATCACCTTCACATCCGGCAGGTTCTTCTCAATGTACGCACCTAACTTCAGCGCAATCTTCAGGGCTACGTCTTTCTCTTTGGAGCCCTTACCCATGGTACCCGGATCTTTGCCTCCATGTCCGGCATCAATAACAATGGTGTCAACCGTAAGCCGCACATTACGCTCGGAAGCCGAAAAAAGCAGCAAGGTTATTGCTATCAATCCAAAGCCAAACCGAATATTCCTAAGCACGCTATCGTTGGTATGTGTTTTGCAATAACTTTACGCAAAATTGTGATTTTTTCACTAAATGCTAAACCGCTCATAATCAGAAGTAAAGGCGTGTACAGGGTAGCTATTTTTTTTAGTTTGATTTTCCTTTACTGCGGTTTTGCCCAAGCACAAGTGGAAAAGCCCATTCGTAGCCCCCGCGGTGAGTTGAACCGAACAAATCCCGTACCGCCTGTAGCCGAACCTCCGGCTGACACAGTAGGGGTCTCTAAAGCTGACTCCGTCCAACGCGCAAAAAACGACTCAATCCGCCAAAAGAACAAAGGCGATATTGAAACCACCATCACCTACTCTGCCCGCGATTCCATTAACTCCAGTCTCGATCGTAAGGTGGTTAAACTATATGGGGATGCCAAAGTTACCTATGGTTTAATTGAACTACAGGCAGAGGAGATTGTGATCGACTACACTACTTCAACCATTTCTGCTAACGGGCGGTTGGATTCTGCCGGGCGCAGAATAGGTTTTCCCATCTTTAAAAATGGCAACGAGAAATACGAGACCAAAGACATGGTGTACAACTTCAAAAACCGAAAAGCCCGAATCTCGGAAGTGGTGACCCAACAAGGCGATGGCTTTTTGCATGGCGATGCGGTATACAAAAACGAGGAAAACGAACTCTTTGCATTTACAAACGCATACACCACCTGCAATCTGGCGCATCCACATTTTCGCATTATCTCGCGAAGATCAAAGGCTATTCCGGGCGACAAAATCGTGTCCGGGCCCTTCTATATGGAATTTAATGACGTTCCGACTCCATTGGGCTTTGCATTTGGGCTTTTTCCCTCGCCCAAAAAGAGCGCTTCCGGTGTTATCGTGCCCAGTTACGGGGAAGAACGCTTACGCGGATTTTTTCTTCGCGGTGGCGGCTACTTCTTTGACATCAATGACTACATCAAACTTAGTGTAACCGGAGACCTGTATTCACGTGGCTCTAGCGCATTGAACGTTAACTCTACCTACAAAAAGCGTTACGCTTACAACGGATCCTTTTCGTTCGGATTCACAAACAATAACCTGAGCGACCGGATTGAAAATACGGATCGCCTCCGCGACTTCCGGGTAACCTGGAGCCACAGTCCACAATCACGTGGAACAGGCCGCTTCTCGGCTTCTGTAAACGCAGCCACCGCTAGCTTTAATCAAAACAACTTCCTGGGGGTTAATGCAAACCCTGCTGCGCCACGACTGGACCAGGTTACACGCAGGATGGCTTCTAATATCTCGTACTCAAAAACGTTCACCAAAGTTCCAGTGAGCCTCGGGGCTAACCTGCGAATCAACCAAGACTTACGCACACGTCAGGTTGACTTGCCACTGCCCGACATTAACGCCAACCTCAATAACATTTACCCATTCAAGCAATCAGAAATCGACTTTCTGCAAAATATCGCGTTCCGGATCACAGCCACGGCCACTAACCAAATCACCAACAACCTCGGCCGCGTTATCCGCACAGCCGAAGGTCAACTTGTAGACCGCGACAGCATTGCTCCCTTTAATATCCAAAATCTACCCAGCTTTTTCAGAAATGGTAAGCAGGGTGCGCGCTTCAACGTGCCGCTGGCTACCTCGTTCCGGGTGCTAAAACACCTGCAAGTCAGCCCCTCGATGAACTACGATGAACTCTGGTACCTCAATAAACTTGTGTGGGGACTAGACAGCACCGGCACGCGAGCAATTGTTACCGATACGATCAACGGGTTTAACCGCATTGCGAATTATAGCGGTGGTGTCAGCCTAACAACTCGGATCTTTGGAATGATCGTTTCGCGAAACCCCAAGGCCCGCATCAAAGCCATTCGTCATGTGGTGAACCCCACGGTCTCCTGGAATTACCAACCCGATTTTACTTTGGCGAAGTATGGTTATTATCAACGGGTAACGCTCAATAACGGTCGCGAAGAACTGAAATCATCGCACGAAGGTTTCACATACGGTTCTTCCCGAAGCGGTATAAGTAATTCGATCGGATTCGGTATTAACAATAACCTCGAAATGAAAGTGATGGGAAAGAAGGATACCGTTGCCCGAAAAATTTCGTTGCTTAACACGCTGAGCCTCTCCAGCAGTTACAACCTGGCAGCCGACTCGTTTAAGCTAGCTCCTTTTGCCTTGGCAGCCAACACCAACATCCTGAACGATAAGATCAATCTTAACTTCAATGCCGTAATCGACCCCTATCAATATCTGTTAAGCATCCCGTTCACAGAAACTGCGGTAACGCGCACGGTGATCCAGCGCAGAATCGACCGGTATGCCTGGCAGGACGGTTTTCGGTTGGGCCAGATTACATCGGCCAACTTTGCCTTTAGCACCAACCTGAATCCCAAAGGG
>JBIIVI010000190.1:0-7182 GCA_044339555.1 Cyclobacteriaceae bacterium
GTGATTGGTCAGGCCCAATTTGTGAGTCGCCTCGGGCGCTTTCAGGTAGACCAGCGCAAAGGGTGTGCGCCTTTTACTGTAACCATTACCAACGCCAATCTGATTACCACCAACCAATGCACCGGTGCCAACCCTTGCCTGATGAACTTCACCGGCACCAATCAACAACAAAATCAATTCACATTTACCTATACCACGGCCGGCACCTACACACTTTCAGTACTCTACCAAAACATCGGTGCCGATGACATCCAAATTACGGTAGATCAAAATATTCAGCCCACGTTTGAAATGTATTCGTGCGCCAACCGTGGCGTAGCGGTTCGGGTTTTTGATTCGAATTATGATCAGTATGTGTTTGATTTCAATAACGATGGCGTGGCCGAAAGCATTCAGCCGTTCAGCAACAACATTAGCGCACAGTTCACCTATCCCACTAACGCACCTAGCACCATCGCAGTGCGTGGTCGCGATTTGAGCAGTGCCGACAATTGCACTGCCCGTACGCAAGTATTTACGCCGCTCACCACGCTTGCAGCGCCCACGATCACCGCACTCACGGCTACGGATGCGAGCACGCTGAAACTGGATTTTACCGGGCAGCCCAACGTGCAATTTCGTGTCGAAATCGCGACTAACAACAACACCAACTTCCAACTGATCCAAACCCTTTCCAACGTTAACACCACCAACCTATCCAACCTGCGGCTGGACGATAACTATCATTGCTTACGAATCAGCGCATTTAATCCGTGTACCAATGCCAACACCTACTCCACCACCGTCTGTAGCCAAAATGTAGATTTGACTTTGCAGAGCGGCCTCAACCGCCTCACCATTGGTACCTCCGGATCGGGCATCACCCAAACCCAGATTGCGCGAACTCCTTCGCCCTCCACCAACTTGCCTGGCCCCCAGTCAGCATTTCAAGACACCGATATTAGCTGCAACGTAGAGTACTGCTATCAGGTAACGATGGTGTACAGCAACGGAGCCCGCAGCACCTCCCTGCAGAAATGTGGGGTTTCGTTTATCAATACTTCACCACCTGCTGTCGTCAACGTGAGCAGTGTGGTAGGTACGGGTGTCGATTTGCGATACAACGTTACCAATGCCAATAATCCACCCAAAGAGTTTACCGTTTTTCGCGGCACCAGAGGTAGTAGTTTAACGTTTCTCGCAAAGACGGATAGCCGCACCACCTTTGCTGACGAGACCTACACCACCGACGGCAACTTCTGCTACAAAATCAACTACGAGGATAACTGCGGAAATGTAAGTCTCGAGGGTGCAACAGTTTGCCCCGTACGACTGCTGGCCAATCGCGATCGCCAGAATGTAGTAACGTTGCGGTGGACCCGGTACATTGGCTGGCGTCAAGGCGTACGTGGCTATACGTTGGATAAGTTCAACGATCAAGGCGGCCTGATTCAGTCCATCAACATGAACACCGACACTGTTTATGTAGATAACGTGCCCGACTTCAACAATCAAGTGGTGGTGTACCGCGTGCGAGCTACCGCTAATGAAACCGGCTTGGCCGCCTCCATCTCGAATTCCGTACGCATCGTGAAAGAAATTACCGTTTCTTTCCCTACCGCGTTCAGTCCAGATCGCTCAGGACCTGCAGAAAATGAATCTTTCCGGATCACCACGCAATTTGTTCAACGTATGTCGCTCAGCATATTCGATCGATGGGGCGTGCTGCTATTTTCTACCGACCGCAATGAACCGTGGGACGGTACCAGCAGCGGCCGAGCCATGCCACCCACCACGTATGTGTGGAAAGCGGAGATTACCGACCTGGCTGGTCAGCAAACTTCCCGAACCGGCACGCTCATGCTCATCCGAAAGCGCTGAGGTTTTATCTGTACTTTTGCGTTGTTAAAAAGCAGGACTATGTTCGACATGATGGGAATGATGGGGAAGGTGAAAGAGTTACAAACACGCATGGCGGAGGCTCAGGAGAATCTGGTGCGTATTAAAGTGGCAGGTGAAGCAGGTGGAGGCATGGTAAAGGCGATAGTGAACGGAAAAAAGCAATTAGTTTCGCTGGAAATCGATCCGCTGATCATGACCGCCAACGATCGGGGGCTGGTGCAGGATTTGGTGGTGGCCGCCGTGAACAAAGCCAACGAAGAGGCCGAGGTGGCCGCCAAAGAAGCCATCCGCAGAAGCACCGAAGGTCTGTTGCCCAATATCCCCGGGTTGGACTTGAGTAGCTTTATGAAATGAAGATTGCCGTTGTCATCCTCAATTTCAACGGCCGGAATTTTCTCCAGCAATTTCTTCCTCAGGTAATTCAACACAGCGCGCTCGCCACGGTATTTGTAGTAGATAACGGGTCCACAGACGACTCGCTGCAACTACTCCGAACCGAGTTCCCCGGGGTACAACTGCTTTCGTTTCCAACCAATCTCGGCTTTTGTGCGGGCTACAACGAGGCCCTGCGGCAAATTGTAGCCGAGTACTACGTGTTGCTGAATTCCGATGTGGAGGTAACTCCCGGTTGGTTAGAGCCCCTGATTCAGCAGCTGGATAGTAATCCCACAATAGCAGCCGCGCAGCCAAAAATCTTATCATTTCATCAACGTACCTACTTCGAATACGCGGGGGCCGCAGGTGGTTATCTGGATTGGTTGGGTTATCCTTTTTGCCGGGGTCGCATTTTCGACACGCTGGAAGCGGATGAAGGTCAATACAACAACGCGCAGCCGGTTTTTTGGGCCACTGGGGCATGCCTGTTCATTCGGGCAAAAACCTTCCATGAAATGGGCGGACTGGATGCCGATTTTTTCGCCCACATGGAAGAAATTGATTTGTGCTGGCGGTTGCGCAGAAAAGGCTATCTGGTTTATGCGGTGCCAGCAAGTATCGTCTACCACGTAGGCGGTGGCACGTTGGGAGTACAGAATCCCCAGAAAACCTTCCTCAACTTTCGAAATGGGCTGAGTTTGCTGGTGAAAAATCTTCACCTGCGTAGTTTGTTTGTGGTAATTCCAACACGTACAGTGCTGGATGTTATTGCATTGGTGCGTTTTGCCCTTACGGGGAGGGTAAACCACGCAGTTGCTATTAGTCGCGCCTACCTTCACTTTCTGGGTCGACTGCCCAGGGAATTTAGAAAGCGGCAGCAGTCTGAGTGGCTTCCTTTTTTGAACCCAGACCCCCTCCTGCTTCCAAAGAGCCTGGTGATCGAATACTTCCTAAAGGCGAGGAAAACCTACCGCCAATTAATCAATTAGTAATCCCAAATGGTGCTCCGCTTACGCAAATGGCTCCGCATGTTCAGTACAAAGGCCAGCGCCAGGTAGATCAGCACAGGCGATCCAAAGGTGAGGAAGGACGTATAGATAAAAAACAGCCGAATGGACGAAGTAGCAATACCCAATTTCTCGCCCAAGGCGGTACAAACACCAAAAGCGTGTTTCTCAAAAAAGGCCTGCAAACGTTTCAGTTCATCTCCCATAGCTAGTTGTTTATTCAATTTACCTAGGTAAAACAGCGTTTTAACGAGTTATTAAACAGCACACAAATATAAAGGTTCTCTAACCCCTAAAACGGGGCCGAATGCCAATTTTTTGCCTTATAATTGCAAAAATTTTAGTTTTGCCACGCATTGCATCAAACCTTTAAAATCAAATCCATGAGAAAGTCGATTTACTCATTCATCATTTTGGGAGGGCTTATCTTCTCCGGCTGTACACTGCCGCAAATGATTAAGCTAGCCAAAGACCAGAAGCTAGAAGTAGCTCCCAATCCGCTGGAAGTACACAAAGACACCGTTACCTACGACATGTCTGCCAACCTTCCGGTAAAAATGTTGAAGAAAGGAACCAGCTACTCGCTGAACTCCTTCTATAAGTATGCCGACAAGGAAATGGCTTTAGATCCGATGGTGTTCAAGGCTGAAGACTATCCGGCGGCAGCCACCGAGCAGCCGCGTATTTCTAAGAAGTTTACGTTCCCTTACAAGCCGGAATACCGTGTAGGTACGCTGGAAATTCAGGGAGTAGCAGCAAAAGGAACCAAGTCGAAGACCACCGAACGTCTGGCTGTGGCAACCGGCATGATCACGACTTCAAAATTAGTTCAGAACTCGTACTATGCCGCTTTCGCGGATCACGGTTATAACAACAAAGAAGAGATCATTCCGGTAGTGATCCCGGATTTCATTTTTGAGCAAGGCAAATCAGTGTTGCGGACGTCTGAGATTAAGAGCGATAAAGGCAAGCAATTGGACGCTTTCATTGCAGCGAAAAACGTAACCCGTACTGTAACGATCACAGGTACCCACTCCCCTGAAGGTGCCGAGCGTATCAACAGCAAGTTGGCCAACGAACGTGCCGCGGCTATTGAGAAATTCTACCGGGCGCAAATGAAGAAGTACGATTATCAAAACAAGGCCGATGAGATCAAATTCATCCAAAAGCCGGTGATTGATGATTGGAATGAGTTCAAGACTGCCTTGGGTGCTTACGAGGGCATTTCAGCTGAAGAGAAAAACGAATATCTGAATATCGTAAACAGCCCCAGCACCTTCGAACAGCAGGAGAAGCAATTGCAAAAGTTAAAAACCTACAAGAAAGTTTTCAAGGAAGTTTACCCCGGCTTGCGTACAGCAAAAACTGAAATCCTTACGATCAAAGTAAAGAAAACCGATCCCGAGATTTCTGTATTGGCCAAGCAAATCAGCAAAGGCGAAACAGGTTCGGATGCCCTTACTTTTGAGGAATTGATGTACGGTGCTACGCTTACCCCTTCATTGGAAGAGAAAGCCGCTATCTATGAGGCTGCTACGAAAAAAGGAACCAACTGGAATGCTCACAACAACTTAGGTGCTACCTACATTGCCTTGGCGATTGAAAATCCGACTCGTGCCGCTGAATTGGGCGACAAAGCCGGTGCGCAATTAGAATTAGCAGCTCGCATCCGCGAAACGCCTGAAGTTCACGCCAACCTGGCCTCTGTTGCTTTGATGAAAGGCAACCCGTACAAAGCCGCTAACCATGCTGCTAAGGCCCTGAACGGAGCAAACAACGAAGTAACTCGCGGTGTAAACGGGGTTAAAGGTGCTTGCGAAATCTACATGGCGAAGTACAGCGATGCGGTTCGTTCAACCTCGTCGGCCAACACTACGGCCGTCAACCTGTTCAACAAAGGATTGGCACAAGTACTTAGCAAGGACTATGCAAACGCAACTACTTCATTTGGCGAAGCAACCCGTCTTAACAGCAACCTGGCAATCGCACATTACGGTGCTGCCGTAGCTGCCATTCGCTCGGGTAACACCGATGGCGCTATTAGCGGTTTGACCAATGCCGTGAAGATTGACCCTTCATTGAAGGAAAAAGCATTGACCGATCTGGAGTTCACCAAGATTAACGCCACAGACGCGTTTAAGAACGCCCTGAAGTAATAGAAAAAAGAATAGCGAAAAAGGCCCGTTCGAAAGACGGGCCTTTTTTATTGCACCAAAGCGAAACCGACGGTTACCAGCGCACTAGCCACCAGCATGGCCGCCATTACCACCAACGCCAGGTCGCGGTAGATGGGATGGATGCGCACCTCAAGAAATTTTGTTGTGATTTTCATAGCCAACTATTTTTTTACCCGAAGGTAGAACACACGTCTCGCGCGAAGGGTTTAACCTGCGCGGAAGTATGGAACAAGTAAGGTTACCCTCGGTTCGCATGGAAATCATAATATTCAACCTTTATCTTCTCGCTTCTGGGAGTAGTTTTTTTGATTGATAGCCGTGTGGCTAAGCACCTGTTTTTCTGATCTTTATTTGGTTGGGGCCTGATTGCTAGTTCCAGCATCGCAAACCAGCAACAGGATGTAACAAAAAAGCTGGATTTGTAGCTCCCGGCTCTTTTTTTGAAAATTGTGCGTGTTTTATTTCGTCTGATAGGAAGACTTGCCGCCTGTTTTTTCAAGCAAGCGAATCTCTTCGATGCGCATGTTGTGCGAAACTGCTTTGCACATATCATAAATCGTAAGAGCCGCCACGGTAACGGCTGTAAGCGCTTCCATTTCCACCCCGGTTCGATCGGTTACTTGTACCCGGCTTTCGATGATCGCGTAGTCGGTCTGTACATCAATTTTTATTTGGCAATCTTCCAGCGCCAGCGGATGACAGAAGGGAATTAACTCACTGGTTTTCTTGGCGGCCATCACTCCGGCAATGATGGCGGTTTGAAATACGGGGCCCTTTTTGGAGTGCAACTCCGTGCCGTTGAAATTCGCAGCTACGGCAGGTGTTAACCAAACCTTTGCCTGCGCTCGGGCCACACGCACGGTGGCCTTCTTCCCGGAAACCGAAACCATTTGCGGTTGACCCGATGAACTTATATGACTAAACTCCTGCGGCATGGCGTGGGAACCTTATTTTTGATCAGCTAAAAATACTGAATTCATGATAGCAGTTGCCGAAGCCGAGCGTCTCGTTCTCGAAAAACTCTTTACGCCACAGGAAAAGCTAGTCGCGCTGGCCGATTCGCTAGGCCATACACTGGCTCAACCCGTTATTGCCGACCGCGATTTGCCGCCCTACAACCGAGTTGCCATGGATGGTATTGCCATTTCGTACGCTGGTGGCGCGTTGCAAGAGAACTATCCGATCGAACATGTGCAGGCAGCTGGCGATGCGGCCTATTCTCTTCAGAATCCACTTGCGTGTGTGGAAGTCATGACCGGAGCCGTTCTCCCTATCGGCACCAATACGGTCGTTCCCTACGAAGATCTTCAGATAGAAAATGGTAGAGCCCTAATCAAAGGCACCGTTCGACAGCGCCAACATATTCATCATCGCGGCGCTGACGTTGCGGCACAAACGACTCTACTTCCCGTCGGCACTGTCGTTGGGCCCAGCGAGGTGGCCGTGCTGGCGGCTGTGGGAATAGCCCAGGCTTCCGTTTTTCATCTTCCCCCGGTAGCGTTGATAGCTACGGGCAATGAATTAGTGGCGGTAGCTGAAACACCTCGGCCGCATCAGATTCGGATGTCGAATACGCATGCTCTGGATGCTGCACTCGCGACTCTCAAGATCGAAAGTCGATTGTATCACCTCACGGATGATGCTGAAACCATTCGAACTGCATTAATGTCCATTCTGAAAGAGCATCCGGTGGTAATTCTATCGGGTGGCGTTTCGAAAGGAAAATTTGATTTTATACCTAC
>JBIIVI010000191.1:0-7172 GCA_044339555.1 Cyclobacteriaceae bacterium
GGTGGAATCCGTAGCGTTAGCCACCACCGCTCCGTTGCGCCGCCAAACGTACTGGTTGCCGGTGCCATCGGTAATGGCCTTTACTTTGAAGTTCGTACCAACTTCGGGGCGTGCCTGCAAATCGGCATCAATGTTCGCCTGCCCTGCATAGCTGATGCCGGTGATCCCTACGTTGGGCAGTAAGCTGCCAAAGCCTAACCGGTTATTGGACAGGTTTAGCGTGGTTACCGAGGTGAGGTTGGTAAGCGTTCCCAATCGCGTTAAGCGATTGCCAGACAGGTTAATGGTGGTGGCGCTGCGAAGGTCTCCAAAATCGGAGGGTACTGCGCCCACCAGGTTGTTGTTGGGGAGGTTAACGGCGGTTACGCGGTTGTTGGTAATGGTTACGCCAAACCAGTTGCCGGTGCGCAACGAGGTGGTAGTCCAGTTGCCGCGGTTGGTCCAGTTCGGGCCTCCTGCTGCGCTGTACAACGCGCGCAGGGCAATGGAATCGCGCCGCAGGGACGATACTTTCAGCAGCTTCGGGCGGCTGATCAGGGTTAATCCGGGCACGAGGTTGTTAGTGGCTTCGTAACTATAGGTGGTGCCATCATCGGCCAAGGTTAGGTTGGGGATGTTCAGGGTTGGGTTGGTGGCGCCCGCCAAGTTGCTGTTGTTCTTCTTCCATTGGTAGGCATTGGCGGTACCGCCAATTGCTGCCGAAAAAGTTTGGGTTTCATTTAGTTCCCTAAGTACATTTTGCCTCTGATCGACTGAATCTTGCGGAGCATAGATAAGCCCCGAGATCGAAACATTAGGCTCGAGTGAGACAAAGTCAAGTTTATTGGTGGATACATTGGCTTGTGAGATTGTTGTGATTGAGGAAAAATTCGGCAGGCTTGTAAACTGATTATTTTGAATATAAAATTCAGTCAATTGGGTGAGCAAGTTCAACTGTGCGGGGAACGGGCCGCTAAATTGGTTATTGTCAAGCCAAAGTATTCTTAGGTTAATAAGATCACCAATCGCTGCAGGAATGCCTCCCGAGATTCGATTACGCGCGAGTCCTAAGGTTCTAAGTTCTCGAAGCCCAAAAAGTTGGCTAGGAAGGGCGCCCGTTAGTTGATTCCCGCCTAAATCAATAATTTGTAACTCATTCAAATTCCCGATGACAGCGGGAACTGCCCCTGTAATTTGATTACCGTTTAAGTAAAGCGAGTCTAATCCAACCAGATTACCGACCGCGGCCGGTATGGTTCCTGCTAGTCCATTGTCGTTTAGCCGCAGCGAATTCAGCCGCCCATTCTTTACCTTCACACCATACCAAGTGCGGATATTTCCGGTTAACCAGTTGGTCTTATTCAGCCAGTTAGCACCGCCCATCGCGTTGTAAATGGCAACTAGTGCGGTGGAGTCATCCGCCAGCAAGTTGGGTTCGGTAATCTGTGTGCGTTGATTACCGGCCACGTTGGTTACCACCGAGTTGTAGCCGCTGGGCCAACTAATCTTAATTGAATCCGCCTGCGTAGCTGAACCCAAGCCAAATTGCAAAACACGCAAATCCTGATTAGACGCTCCATTTACCGACAACTTCTGGAAAGTCTGCCAGCGTCCATTGGCTTTCACTGAAACACGTGCACCAATAGCGTCGCGGTTCGATACTACGCCGCGCAGCGAAACCTGTAGCCAGTTATTGGCAAGGTCTACGTTTTTGTAAAGCCCAAAAGGTTGAGTATTGGAAAAATTGGTCACGAAAAGATCCAGACGACCGTCATTATTGTAATCTGTAAGATTAACTCCCGAAAAACCATCGGAGAGACGAAAAGTTTGAGTTATGTCTCTCGTAAATGTTCCGTTTCCGTTATTGATATAAACCGCTGGGGAAATTGCATTTGCTGCACCTTGAATCGCAATTAGATCTACATAGCCATCGTTGTTCAGGTCCGCAAACGTACTGCCACGCCCATTCCTGATTGGCTCTCCGGCCAACGCGGTGGCGGTTTGTCGCACAAACTCGCCACGGCCATCGTTTATATAAAAAACCCCATCACCCGTTGTGGTCGATACATGCACAAAAAGATCAACATCGCCATCGTTATCAATATCCGCCCATGAAGAGCCTCGAGGTAACCCTGCGGTGCCTCCAAATAAATCTGTCGCAACCGGGCCCGTAGTTATTTTTGTCAACGTGCCATCGCCATTATTGCGCAAGAGTTCAGTCTGTGTCTCAGCAGACGTGGACGTAGATGGGATGTGTACGTCCAAATCCCCATCATTGTCAATGTCTGCCCAAACCGGGTTCCATTGTGTATCGGAAGACGCCAGACTTACAAACTGAAACGTATCATTACGTCTGTTGAGATATACACCCACACCGCCGGACCGGGTCACGGCCAAATCTAACAGGCCATCCTTATCAAAATCGATCCAGGCACCGGTGCGAAGAAAATCACCAGGTAAAACAATGCGTTGAAAGTTGCCTCCACCGATGTTCTTGTAAATGGACGAAACACCGTCTGTGGAATCCGATGATACAAACTCCGGCACAAAAAGATCAGGTCGACCATCGTTATTGTAATCGCCCCATGCACCCGACCGGCCCGTAGAAAATTCGATCTTTCCGCTGGGCTCACGATTAAAAGAACCCGCGCCATTGTTGCGATAAAGAAAGGCACTTCGATTAACAGTGCTAAATCCTAACGTGAACACATCCTCAAATCCATCTCCGTTATAATCCGACCAGACACCGCCGTAGGTTTGGGTTTGGGCAGCAGTGGGCTTTACCCCATCCGCGGTAAGGGGGCCTCCGTCTTCCCAGGAAAAACGCGTCTGATTCCGAACGTTCACGTACACATCCACACTCGTAAGAGTAGTTGCGGTTACCACCGTGTTGGTCACGTTGAGAGTATAAAGCCCCGCATCGGATGCAGCAGCTGCTGGGATTGTATAAGTAGCGGCAGTTGCCCCCGAAATGTTGGTTCCGTTCTTTCGCCATTGGTAAAGGTTATTGGTGCCGCCAATAGGTAAAGACAAATCGATCGGAACGCCCGCGGCAAAGTCCAGCGTGATGGGCGTGGCTACCGCATCGCTCCCAAATCGTTTTTGAACGCGACTACCGGAAAGACGCGAAACGTTTGGCTCCAGATCATCGAACTGAAAAAGGTTGTTGGCGATAAACAAGGAGCCCGAGAGCGATGCCAAGTTCGGCAGGTTAACGAGCTGGTTGTTTTGCACGTCTAACTCCAACAAGCCGGTGAGGCCGGTGAAGGACGAGGGCACATCCCCGGTTAACTGATTATTGGCTAGATAGAGGCGTTGGAGCAGCGACAAGTTACCCAGCGAAGCGGGGATGCTGCCGGTAAGCTGATTTGCGAAAAGCCCTAAGTAAGTGAGTTGGTTCAGGTTGCCCAACGTGGTCGGAATCGTTCCGGTCAGCCGATTATCGAACACAGCCAACAGTGTAAGATTGGTGAGGTTTCCAAGGTCGGGCGGAATGGACCCCGTAAATCTGTTTCGGGCTAGCTCCAGGTAGGTAAGGCTTGAAAGTGTCCCCAAAAAAGTCGGGATGTTTCCCGAAAGCCGGTTGCCGGCGAGGCTTAACTCTTGCAACGATGCGAGCGTTGCCCAACCGGCCGGAATCTCGCCTGAAAACAAGTTATCGCGAACATAGAATCGTTCCAAACCGGTTAGCACACCTAATTGATCAGGAAGCGAACCGGAGAAGCTATTAGAGTTCAGGAAAACAATTTTTAGTTGCCCCAGGCCGGCCCACGAAGTTGGCAGCGTCCCTGAAAACCGATTGTTCTCCAAAGCTAGTTCACGTAAGGAAGTCAGACTCGTGATCGCGCTCGGGAGGGATCCACTCAGAGAATTATCGCGCAGGTACAACTGCTGCAGATTATTCAGCAGGAAGAGTTCTTGCGGCAGCGGCCCGGTTAGTTGGTTGGCATTTAAAAACAAACTTGTAAGGCTGGTCAGATTGCCGATTATTCCAGGTATCGGGCCACCTAACTTATTGTTACTTAGATCCAAAAAAGTCAGTGCCGAAAGTTGCCCCACTTGTTCGGGTAAGAAACCGGAAAGATTATTGTTTTGCAGATTCAGGCCTGTTACCCGGCCACCTGAAACTGTTACTCCATACCAGGTATCAAGTGGGTTGGCTGAACCCCAGTTGGTTTGGTTTGTCCAGCCGGGCCCATTGGTTGCTGAGAATAGCGCTAACAAAGCGTTCCGATCGGAATTTAGATCGTACGTAATCGGAGTGGTGAACCCCACACCGGTAAGTGGATTTTCAGTTTGATAACTGGTCGTGGTGGCACCGGACGAGTTAAATGGAAATACCACAAAGTGATACGGAACGCCCGCCGGACTTGAAGCCAAGCCGTTCGCTGTAAATGTGGTAGCCGGACCTACACTGAAAACATACGAATCGCCAAAAATGAACCCGGCAGGGTAGTCAAGACCGTTAACTGGCCGAAACGTAGGCTGCGAGAATGCTTTCGCAGCCACAAGATAGCCTGTTGGACCGCTTGGCGATGCGGTGAATGAGCCGCTAATAGATGTTGGAGTTTGTCCCGAAAAAGACAATCCAGAAGGCGGCAAAGCCGGCGCAGCCGTAACGAAGGAGTAGCGAGCAACAAATCCTTGATTGGTTAACAGCGGTAAAGGATTTACCGCCGTTACACCGGGGCCAATATTCACATCTAGTGCAGATGCCAAACTGCCCAACGCAAAAAACGATTGGCCCGGGCCCGGAGTAAGGAATTCGATGCCATAGGTGAGATCGTTCTCAGCGCCCCCGATCTGACCGCCCGAAGCAAAATCTCCGCCAGCCGATAACGTAACTAAAAAGAGGTCGCTGAGGCCCGCCGAGGTTACCGCTTGCGTGCCCGCACTTGGGTCAAGATCAAGCGTGTTGCGGAACGCGCCACCGACTGCCAGATGATTATTGGTTGCATACAGCCCGGTAAGAGAGTTATCGTCTCCGTTTCCCCAGGCTCTACCCCATTGATATGCGCCAGTTTCATCCAACTTGGTAACAAACGCATCAATTCGACCCTGTGTGGAAACCAATACGCTGCCCGCACCTGGGTCAAGATCTATTTGATTTGAAAAAGTGCCGGCCACGTACACACTTCGGTCCGGACTAATCGCAAGCTGAGCGATGAACTCACTTTCCGAACCGGAAAAAGTTCGAAACCAGCTCAACTCGCCTAATGGGGTAAGCTTGATGAGATACCCGTCACTCGAAATTGGAGTAGGCAGTAGCGCAACGCCCGTGCCGGGATCGGCATCAAATGGAGTAGAGTATCCACCTGCCAAATAGGTGTTGCCCAAGTTATCAACCCGAAGTCGGCTTACCGATTCATTACCGGATCCACCAAACTGCCGAGCGGCAACAAGCGCACCCGTGGCATTTGCATAGCGCGCCACAAAAACATCGTTTACAGTTGCTGTAAAGTTTACGGTACCGGCATCAGGATCAAGATCGAGGACATTGGAAAAAAAGGTGGTCAGCAACAAATCGCCGGAAGTTGGCTCAATGGCTGCCAACACTTGATTTATAAAACCCGCGTTTCCGATTCTTTTTCCATAACCAAACAACCCATTGGTGGTGTATCGGGCAAAAAAGATATCCGTATCACCCGAATTAGAAGCACTAACCAGCGATGCACCTGCATTCGGATCGAGGTCGACATTGGTACCGGTAAAGATGCCCACGAGGGTAATGTTCCCAGCACCATCGACAAACATCTGTTGCACGAAGTCTTCCTGAAAACTCCCGATTCGTTTAACAAAAAAAAGTACGCCGGCACTGCTGTATTTCGCAAAAAACACATCGCGCAAGCCCGCGCTTGTTAGATTCGTGACCCCAGGCCCCAAGTCAAAATCAACCGTGCCTACGAAATCACCGGCTACATAAATGTTTCCAAGGTTATCCTGCCCAACAGCGCGGGCCAGCGAAGGGCCTGAGAAGTTTAGTTGAGGTGTTTGTGCAAAAGCAAAAAGCGAAAGCGCTGAGATGGAAATAACAAGAACGGCTCGGAGCATAGCACTTGGATTAGGTAGATCAAAGCTACTTTGCCTTTACAAACATGCGCAATACCCCGAAAGTGGTATTTTTGGAAGCAGTTCGTTTAAAATACCCTGAAAGAGGTATTTCCTTCTCCGTTCCGGTTCGATAGTATTGTGTAGCAAAAACCGTATGGCAAGATTCAACTGGGTAGTTTTTTTTCTCACGCTGTGCGCAACCGCGCAAGCCCAAACGTTCGATGTGCTGTATTATCAAATCGAGGGCAAGCATGCGTCCGGCCAATATGCGGAGTGCCTGAAGCTAAAAGCCAATGTCTTGAAGCTGCTGCCAGAACTGGTCGATAGCTCTTCGGCCAACGTGCTTTTCTATATTGGTGATAGTTACTTCCAAACCGGTGTGCCCGACAGCGCACTGCGCTACTTCGAAAAGGAAGTACAAATTCGCGAACAGCTCAAAGAAAAGCTCTATTCCGATTACAGCAATTCCTTGTACAATCTTTCTACCATTTATCAACAACTCGGTGATTACGCTGCGGCCCGCCAAACGATGCAACGCCTGCTCGCATCCGACAAACAGGTTTTTGGCGAAGCTAGCGATACCTATCTCGATTCGTTTCTGTTCTATGCAGATGTGCTTGCCAACGAAGGTGTCTACACACGCGCCGCGGAAGAAACCCAGGCACTCCTGAAAACACTGAATCCCGAGAACCCAGCCTTCTACCGGTTACTTGCCAAGCATGCCGACCAACTGGCGGCGCTCGGCCGATACAGTGCGAGTGAAGCGGAATTTGGCCGCGCTTTAGCGCTGCTTCGTAATGAAGACGGCCGCACCATCGAGGACGCCACTATCTCCGTAAACCTGGCTTCGCTGTACGTGGATAAGGGCATGCTCATCGAAGCCGAAGAATTGATGACGCGTGCATTAACAGTTTTAAAGAAAGACACTTCTCCGGCTCAACAGGAACGCTACTTTGCCACGCTCAACAACTATGGCTTTGTGTTGCTGGCCCTGGCGCGCTATGAAGAAGCCCGCGAGGTGTATGATCAGTTGTTGGAACATGACCTGAAAACCTATGGAGCCGAGCACCCGGTGTATGCCGTTACCCTTAACAACGTGGGCTTGGCCTACATTGATTTTGGCGACTATGCGCACGCACGAC
>JBIIVI010000192.1:0-7140 GCA_044339555.1 Cyclobacteriaceae bacterium
CACTACCAACAAGCGGCCCAACGCGGAGCTCACGCCGGTCTGAGCAGCCTGAAACTCCTGCAATTTTTCTGGCGTTAGGTTGCTGGGGTCGATTTTCACCTGCGTGGCGCTGGCGCGTGCCTCAATCACGCGGGTAAGCGTTTCTTGCTCAAAGTTGGCATACCCTTTTACGGTGTTCACCAGATTCGGAATCAAATCCATTCTGCGCTGGTAGGCAGATTCTACGTTGGCCCACGCTTCGTTGGCAACTTGATCTTTGCTAACCATGCCGTTGTACACGCTAACGCCCCATAGAATTACCACGCCTACAATAATCCACGGTATAAATTTTTTAAAGCTTTCCATAATGTGAGTATTTGTGTGCGCGAAGTTACGCCTAACGAACAGAACCAACAACTTTGCCTGAACCGGGTTATTTAGCCGGTAAATCACTCCTATATGAAAACAAGCTGGTTGGCGTTTTTGATCGTATTGGCAGGCTGCAAAATTGATCAAACTCGCCCGATTGAAAAAGAGCGGCTCGGGTTTGCGGTGGCAGACGATGCGGAACTGTTTTTTAAAAACGTGCGGCAGATTTATTACGATGTGCAAACGCTGCCGCAGGCGAACGTAACCGTTTACCGGCATCCTGATCGGTACGCAAGCGAAGACCGAGCGGCGCTATGGCCAGCGCTGGTGTTGAGTACGGAGGCGGACGAGGCGAAGATTCTGATTGAAAACAATTCGATCTTAGATGCCGAGCCCGCGCTACAGGTTCGAATCAAATCCCAAAACGTGGTTACGGAAGTAGTGTTAGACACCCGCGGCCGCGAACAAATGCTGGCATTTGCCACCACCATTTACCAGAACATCCAGCAACAAGCGGAATTTGAACTGATGGCCAATGGCCAGTGGCACCCGTGGCTTACCCATGGAGAAGAGCGCGAGGCTTTTCGGATAACCATGGCCGATTTTTATCGGTTAACCGGAACGTTGTAAGTGCTCCTAGCGACTAGCATCTGGCTACTAGTTGGTTTCCCCGAAAGCAAGAGCCCCTTAGTTCTTCTTCATCTGCTCAAACTTCGTGTCGGCCTGTTTTGGAAAAGCATTGTTGTTGATTTCCACATCTGCTGTTTCGCGGTTCGGATCGATTACCACGTTTACCACTTCCTTCTCTTTCGCAAACACTTTTTTGACCTCGTTCTCGTTGATGCGCCAGATTTCAGCCGGCAGGCGTTCAATTTCTTTGGAGCCGTCTTTGAACGTCCATTCGATGATCACGGGTGAGGGCAAGCCGCCTTTGTTCTTCAGCGTAATTTCATACAGATTTTTTCCGTCCAGCTTGGCGCGGATCTCGTTATCGTTCACACGGTTCTTAAATTCACCGTAAAAATTGTCGGGTGTATTGGTAACGGTAAGTTCCTGCGGCCCGTTGGAGAAGTCAGCCGCCTTGCCGCTTTTCTTTGCAGCCAGATCGCCAGTTTGGGTTTTCACGTTTTTCTTTTCAGGGTCTGCCACGGTTTGCTTTACGCGATACCATTTTACTTCGTCCAGTTCCACGTCTACATTGTCGGTGGTGTAAAACCAGCCGCGCCAAAACCAGTCGAGATCAACGGCGGAGGCGTCTTCCATGGTGCGGAAGAAATCCGCGGGCCCCGGGTGCTTAAACGCCCACCGCAAGGCGTATTCTTTAAATGCTTTGTCGAACAGTTCGGGGCCCATGATGGTTTCGCGCAACAGCGACAGTGCGGCAGCAGGTTTGGTGTAGCCGTTGGGGCCGTGGTAGCGCGATTGATTATCGGCCGAAGCCATAATCGGGCGCATCATCGTTTTGTCGCCCCGCATGAAGCTGGCGATGCCGGCAGGCGAGGCATCCGATACATCGAAGCCTGAATAACGCGTGCGAATGGTTTCACGCTCCAGAAAAGTGTTCAAGCCTTCGTCCATCCACGTCCACTGGCGCTCATCGTTGTTTACGATCATCGGGAAAAAGTTGTGGCCCACTTCGTGTACGATAACGCCCACCATGCCTTCCAGCAAGCGTTGCGAGTAGGTGCCATCGGCTTTCGGGCGACCGTAGTTGAAGCAGATCATCGGGTACTCCATGCCTTGGTTGGCGGTGTGTACCGAGTAAGCCGTGGGATACGGATAATCAAACGTGCGGGCGGAGTACACTTCCAGCGTGTTCTTGATGGCCTTGGTGGATTCTTTCGCCCACAGGGGGTTGCCTTCCTTCGGATACAAGGATTGCGCCAGCGGGGTTTTGTCGCCCACTTTCACGGCCATCGCATCCCAGATAAACTTGCGCGAACTGGTCCAGGCAAAGTCGCGTACGTTTTCTGCTGCAAACTCCCACGTACTCTTTTTGGCGCTGCGTTCTTTTTCTTTTTTGCGGGCTTCCTCTTCGGTAACGATGAAGACCGGTTGATCGAATGTTTTGCGGGCCTTTTCAAAGCGCTCAATCTGTTCTTTGGTGAGTACTTCTTTCGGATTTTGCAACCAGCCGCTGGCTCCTACGATGTGATCGGAAGGTACCGTGATGCGCACGCGGTAGTTGCCAAACACAAGGGCAAACTCGCCCGTGCCCAAAAACTGTTTGTTTTGCCAGCCTTCGTAATCATCAAACACACACATGCGCGGAAACCACTGGCATAGGGTGTAGAGGTAATTGCCATCTTCCGGGAAGAACTCATAACCACCCCGCTCGCTGAATTTCATCCGGTCGTATTCGGTGTACGTCCAATCGATGGAGAACACAAACTTCTCGCCCGTTTTTAGTGGCGTGGGCAAATCCACACGCATCATGGTGAAGTTGATGACGTAGGGCAGTGCTTTGCCGGTGGCGTCTTTCACCGACAGGATTTTATAGCCACCGTCATAATCATATGCCTGTACTGCGCCAGCAATAAAACGGGTGGGGATGGAGTCGGTAATGCGGCTGCCGCTCGCTTTGTAGTCGATGCCATCGCGCTGCAAAATGTTTTGGTCGAGTTGCAGCCACAAGAACGTGAGGGCCTCGGGCGCGTTGTTGTAGTACGTGATTGTTTCGGAGGCCGTAATCTGTTGGGTTTGGTCGTTAAGCTCTACGTTAATGACGTAGTCGGCCCGGTTCTGCCAGTAGTTAGGGCCAGGCGCACCGGATGAGCTGCGATAGCTATTGGGGGTGGGCAGGGTTTGCTCCAGTTGCTCGAACTTGCCTTTCCAGCCGGACTGGGTTTGGGCATTGGCCCATGCGGGAAGAGCAACAAGCACGTAAATCAAAAAACGCTTCATAGACTTTTGGTTGATAGCAGAAATGGGCTCACAAAACGGTTCATTTTTAACGCAAATATGCCGGAAAGTTCCGGCATATTCGTGCAAATGGCGTATTTCGATAGCTGAGTGGAAAACCTCACCCCATTGGCGCCCATCGAACAGCGGCGTGCACAACCCCCTTTTTCATTTGGAGCGGGCTGCACCATCGCAGGCGATTCGATGATGGTAGTTGGGGTGAGGTTAAATATGACATTTGGGATTTGGCCGGTAAGACCTTGCGAACAGGGTTAGTTGGTTCCTTTCTTTTTCAGTTCGTCAAACTTACTCGGCTGCTGCACCCGTGGGAACACGTTATCATCGGTGTTGATATCGCTGGTTTCCTTTAACGGATCAATCACCACGGTGGCCACTTCTTTTTCTTTGGCAAACACTTTGGTAAACGTGTTTTCATTAATGCGCCAGATTTCGGCCGCCAGGCGTTCGATTTCCTTGCTGCCGTCTTTGTACGTCCATTCGATAATCACCGGCATCACTAAGCCACCCTTGTTGCTAAGGGTGATCTCATACAGATTTTTGTTCTGCAATTTATTGGCAATGGCTTTGTCGTCCACGCGGTTTTTGAATTCACCGTAGAATCGGTCGTCTGTGGGAATCACCGAAAACATTTCCGGCCCGTTGCTGAAGTCCTGATTTGGCGGTGTGTTAGCACTGGCCAGATCGCCTGTTGTTACGTTTTTCTGTTTCTTTTCTACGTCTGCCTGCGGGTTGCGCATCCGGTACCACTTCACTTTGTCCAGTGTCAGGTCGCAATTGTCAGTCGTGTAGAACCAGCCACGCCAGAACCAGTCCAGATCTACGGCCGATGCATCTTCCATGGTGCGGAAAAAGTCGGCCGGTTTCGGATGTTTAAATGCCCAGCGCTGCGCATATTCTTTGAACGCTTTGTCGAACAGTTGCGGGCCCATTACGGTTTCGCGCAGAATAAACAACGCGGTAGCGGCTTTGGCGTATTGTTCCGGGCCAAACTGGATTACCTGCTCGGAGTTGGTCATGAGCGGGCGCATCAGACTCTTGTCGCCTTTCATGTAGGGCACCAATCCGGCCGGGCGGCCGCGGCTCCAGTCAAGGTTGGGGTAGCGCTCCAGTTCAGTCAGCAGTTGCACAAAGCTGTTCACACCTTCGTCCATCCAGGTGGTTTGACGCTCATCATTGTTGATGATCATCGGGAAGAAGTTGTGGCCAACCTCGTGAATCACCACTCCCAACATGCGCATGAGGGTGGCGTTTGAGTACGTGCCGTCTTTATTCGGTCTTCCAAAGTTGAAGCAGATCATCGGGTATTCCATCCCAATAGAAGCCGCGTGTACCGATGTAGCTTGCGGGTAAGGGTAGTCGATGGTGTATTTGCTGTACACTTCGATCGTGTTTTTAACGGCGATTGTGGATTCCTTTTCCCACAACGGATTGCCTTCTTTGGGATAGTAACTCATCGCCAGCGGAGTGCTGTTGCCAATTTTCACGGCCATGGCATCCCAGATGAATTTGCGCGAACTGGCAAACGCAAAATCGCGTACGTTGGCGGCTTCAAACTCCCATGTTTTCTTTTCCTTTACTTTCGTCTTTTCTCTTTCAATCGCCTCGGCCTGGGTGCGAATAATCACAGGCTTATCGTACGTGGTTTTCGCTTTTTCGAAACGCTCAAGTTCAGTTTTGGTAAGCACGCTGGCCGGGTTCTTCAACATGCCGGTAGCCGCTACCATGTGATCGGCCGGTACGGTGATCTTCACTTTATAATCCCCGAAAGGGAGCGTAAACTCGCCCCGGCCTAAAAACTGTTTGTTTTGCCAGCCCACCACATCATCGTACACACACATGCGCGGGAAAAATTGGGCGATGGTGTACACATAGTTGCCGTCTTCCGGAAAATACTCCATGCCGCTGCGGCCACCCAGCAGGTTACGATCGACAATGTTGAACGACCAATCGATATTGAACGCCACCTTCTCGCCCGACTTCAGCGGCTGCGCCAGATCTACGCGCATCATCGTGGCGTTGATAGTGTAGGGCAGGGCTTTGCCGCTGGCATCTTTAATCGACTTGATCTTAAAACCACCATCAAAATCGTACAGACCTAATTGGCCGGCAATGATTTTGGTGGCTACCGAATCGCGCACCGTGCTGGACGATACTTTGGGCGTGTTGCTGTCTTGTGCAAACAGGTTCTGATCCAACTGCAGCCAGAGGTACTTCAATACATCGGGTGAGTTGTTGTAATAGGTAATCGTTTCGCTGCCGCTGATGCTTTGGTTGTCATCGTTCAGTTCGATGTTCATGGTATAATCCGCGCGCTGTTGCCAATACTTGGGGCCGGGTGCGCCGGAGCCGGTGCGGTATTCGTTTGGCGTGGGCAGCGTTTGTTCGAGCTGCTCAAATTTGCCTTGCCAGCCGGCCTGCTGCGCGAGCGCCGCATAACTTAAGAAAACAAAAAGTACTGCTAGTTTTTGCATGATCATGAATTGAGGTAAGTAGAGTCTTTCATTAAAATAAACGCAATGCCTGCAATGGCCGAGGAGATGATCATCTTCCAATCTCTGCGGTTAAGCGTAAGCAAATCGACCAAAATAAAGCTAATGGCCATAAAGATTGCAACAACAATTATCTGGCCGAACTCCAGGCCGAGATTAAAGGCCAACAAGGGCACCGTGATGCTTTGCTGCTGCCCCAGAATTTCGCGCAGGTAGTTCGAAAAGCCAAGGCCGTGGATGAGTCCGAAAAACAGGGCGAACAAGTAGTTGATCTGCACGTTGCTGGCCGCTACGGAGGCTTCGCTGCGAAACAGGTTGGACACCGCGGTGATGAAGATGGTGAGCGGAATCAAAAACTCGATGAGCGTTGCATTAAACTGAATCACCCGCAACGTAGCCAGGGCGAGGGTAATGGAATGGCCAAGTGTGAAGGAGGTGATCAGAATGAGTACTTTCTTCCAATCGCGCACCATGTACAGTGCGCACAAAACAATCACAAACAAGATGTGATCGTAGCCATTGGCGTAATCGAGGATGTGGTCTTTGCCGAGACCGAAGTAGAGTTCGAAGGAAGTCATGTTACTGTTTATACCCGTTATCGCAAGAAATAAAGAATATAACTTCGACACAAATTCTAACTGCTGAAATGAAACACGGAGGCTGCGTTTACATGATGACTAACAACAATCGAACAACACTTTATACCGGTGTTACTTCGAATTTGGTTGCCCGTGTTCTTCAACACCGCGATCGGATTCATCCGGCCAGTTTTACCGCCCGTTACAACTGTTTTCGTTTGGTTTATTATGAAGCGTTTCCATCAATTCAAGAGGCCATTACAAGAGAGAAACAGATAAAAGGTAAATCGCGGGCTTATAAGTTGCAGCTGATCAATAGCATGAACCCCGATTGGCGAGATCTTTTTGATGAAGAAGTCAGTAAGTGGTGATGGTCAGCCGGTCCGTAATAACCAGTTTTATACACGTCATTGCGAGGAACGACATCCGAGGGACGCGGATGGCGGACGAAGCAATCTGGTTTAATTCAACACCATCTTTGTTTTGGCTGGTCCCTTTTATGGGAGATTGCTTCGGGCTTTCGCGAGGCGCTCCAGCCCTCGCAATGACGGTTGGCTTTTGGGTTTGGCGCTACCGAAGTCATTTTCATTTATACACGTCATTGCGAGGAACGCCATCCGAGGTGCGCGGATGGCGGACGAAGCAATCTGGTTTTGTTTCACACGAATGTGGGCTTTGGGTGTTTTTCTAACCGGAGATTGCTTCGGGCTTTCGCGCGGCGCTTCCGCCATCGCAATGACGGTTGGCTTTTTGGGTTTGGCGCTACCGAAGTCATTTTCATTTATACACGTCATTGCGAGGAA
>JBIIVI010000193.1:0-7129 GCA_044339555.1 Cyclobacteriaceae bacterium
TTGAGATGCTTTTAGTTATCTCCACGTACCAACACCTCTTGCGATACTCCGTTGATGGTGATCGTTACTAACCGATCGCACTCTCCTGCCCCATAGTTGATCGTAATTTTCTTTCCGTCTACAGTAAGTTCTTTTTCACCTTCTACCGCCATGAAAATCCGGCCGTTGATGGCGCACTCGCGCTTGTACACCAGTTTCTTGGTAATGTTCATGCTGTAGGCCTTTTTATCGCGGTTCGTGCCGCTGGCGGTGCCTGTTACTTCCCACGTATCGTTTAGCGGATTGCTGGCACGAATCCAGATGCGGGTGCGTTCTGCACTACGGGTAGCAACAGTACCATCCGGCCATGTGGCTTTTCCATCAGCCACTTTAACCGTAAACTGCGGGGCACTATCGGTGCTGGCCGAGGAGTTGGTAACCGTACGTGTACCCTCGATTTTCACGCCATTGATTTCATAGCCGGTAAACGTAGTGACTACCGTTGAGCCCATCGCAAACCTGCGGCCTTTGTATTCCACGTTAATTTTACCTTCCCGCGTATTGCCTTTTCCATCCTGGCAGCCGGTACCGAAATCGATCGTAATAAAACCATGCGGAACCTGAGGTGTATTATCGCTGGCCAACTCTAAGGTGGTAGTGGCACAAGCAAACCGATTATCCAGACGCTCTTTTGGAATGCCGCGGCCGTTGTCTTCGCGGGCACCGGTAAGTGGCGCGGTGTCGGCCGTTAACGCGGTGCTGGCCATATCATCCGCATCTTCAAAGAAGCCATCCGTCTGCGCTTCGTTTTGCACATTCTTTGCATCGGAGGAGGTAAGATCCAAACGATCTTCGCACGATACCAGAAACATAAACGCAGCCAACGTACCGGCCGAGAATACTTTTGTTACGAAACCCTTTTTCATAGTTGTTTTATTTGTTTTTCGTGAATTTGTAGCTTTGACCCTGATGAGGCGACCGGGTTTAATGCGAGGTAATTTTTTTTTACGTTTTCTTTTCCGGTCCGCCGGAATGCGCGGGTTACTGCTCGCTATCGCGCTCACGTCCAGTGCGTTCGCTCAGGTAAAGATCGCAAAACTAAAATATAATGGCGGTGGCGATTGGTACGCCAACAAAACCGCGCTTCCCAATCTCATCGCGTTCTGCAATAAAGAGCTGAATACCCAATTGGCTTCCGAAGATGAGGTGGTGGAAGTAGGCAGTACCGATCTGTTTCTTTACCCGTATGTGTACATGACGGGCCACGGAAATGTCGTGTTTTCGGCCTCCGAAGCAGCCAACCTGCGAAAATACCTGCTCAGCGGGGGCTTTCTCCACATCGATGATAATTATGGGCTGGATAAGTTTGTGCGGCTGGAGATGAAAAAGGTGTTTCCGGAATTGGAGTTTGTTGAATTGCCGTTTGATCATCCCGTCTACCAGCAGAAGTTTCCGTTTCCGAAGGGGCTGCCCAAAATTCATGAGCACGATGGAAAACCGGCCCAGGGTTTTGGATTGATTTACGAGGGGCGCCTGGTGGCCTTCTATTCCTTTGAATGCGATCTGGGCAATGGTTGGGAAGATCAGCGCATCCACAACGATCCGGAAGAAAAACGCCTGCAGGCCTTACGCATGGGTGCGAATCTGATTGCCTACTGCTTTACTCAATCGCAATGATGCGCATGTGTCTGTTGGTGAGCTGCGTTGTAGTCGTGGCCGCCTGCGAAAACAAAAAAGAAAAACAGGAACGGCTGGTACAAACTTACTGTGGTAATTGCCACCTCGCCCCCGAGCCGCGGCTGTTGCCTCGCGCATTTTGGGATGAAAGCGTGTTGCCCCGGATGGGTGCACGCCTCGGTTTTAATGCAGATCTCTTTCTTAAAGATGTGCCAAGCGCAGATCTTACCGTTGCGCTGAGTCTTCTGCCCGCCAAGCCCCTGATCAGCGACTCGGACTGGGAACTGATTAAGTCTTATTATCTCACGCTCGCGCCAGAAAATCTTGAGCAGGCGAATACACCCGCCACGGATACCACGCTTCAGTTGTTTTCGCCCGTGCCGGTAACCGTGGCCAGTAAACATATTCCGGCGAGTACATTTGTCCATGCTGAGAAAACGAGTGTACTGTTTGGATTTTCTGAACTCTACGAATGGCAGGCAGGCCGTGTAACAAGTCGCACAACTTTACCAACTCCGCCCTCTGCCTACGTAGAGTTGCCCGATGGAGCGCACTTTCTAAGTCTTGTTGGCACGATTAACCCGACCGACCAGCCCATTGGCAGCATCTGGAAGCAAAATGATGCGGGTACATGGCAGCCTTGGTTCGAATCGTTGCAACGCCCGGTTGATTTACAGGCGGGCGACTTTCGCAACAATGGACAGCATCAACTGGTGGTGTGCGAGTTTGGAAACCTCACGGGCGGACTCAGCGTAGTTGATTGGTCGGACGTTCGCGCACCTGAGAAAAAGCAACTCAGCGCGCTGCCCGGTGCGCGAAAAGCCATTGTTACCGATGTTGATGGAGACACCCAATTGGATATCATCGCATTATTCGCTCAAGGCGATGAGCAGGTGATCTTTTTCAAAGGCGATGGACAACTCGGGTTCACACCCACCACGTGGCTGCGTTTTCCGCCCATTTATGGTTCGAGCTTTTTGGAGTACCTCGATGTAAACCAGGATGGCCATCGGGATTTGATTCTCGCACAAGGCGACAATGCCGACCACACGGTAATGCTGAAGCCCTACCACGGGGTGCGCATCTTTGTTAACAACGGAAAAAATCAGTTCACCGAAAGCCTTTTCTATCCCATGCCCGGCGCGTCTCAAACCGCCACAGCCGACTACGATGGAGATGGCGACTTAGACATCGCAGCCATTTCATTTTTTCCGGATTTTCAGGAAAAGCCTGCCCGCAGTTTTGTACTGCTGTTCAATGAAGGCACAACGTGGCGGGCAACAACCGCCCCCTATGCCAAAGCAGGACGATGGCTCGTGATGCAAGCCCATGATTTGGATGCCGATCAAGACATCGATTTGATGTTAGGCGCACTTGACTTCAACGGCGGGGCCAGCGATGCCCAGTTCCAAGCCTGGGTGGCAGGCCAAACCCCCCTCCTCATCTTACGCAATAATCAGGTAACGAATTAGTTACGAATTCAACTAAATTTTTCGTTGATTTTGCTTGACATCTTAATAACTAATATATTAGTTTTATAACGTAATCAATAGTTCATATGGAATTGAAACCCCTTACCAAGGCGGAGGAGGAAATTATGCACATTCTTTGGCAGATCAAGAAAGGATTTGTGAAAGACATCCTCGATCACTTTGCCGAGCCGAAGCCGGCCTACAACACGGTATCTACAATTGTGCGCATTCTGGAGAAAAAAGGTTTTGTGGGCTACACCGCTTTCGGCAAAACTCATGAATATCACCCACTCATTTCCAAAGACCACTACACGCGCTTCTATCTAAAGAGTATGATCAGCGGCTACTTCAATGGTTCGTTCTCCAGCCTGGTGTCGTTCTTCGCGCAACAGGAGTCGCTGAGTGTAAAAGAAATCGAAGCGCTCGAAAAGAAACTGGCCGAGTTAAAGAAAAAGAAATAAGCCATGAACACCTTATTGAATTACTTTCTGGAGGCACACCTGGTGCTGCTGATTGTGGCGCTGGCCGATTACTTGTTGCTGCATCGCGAAACCGACATCTCGCTGCGTAGGAAGCTCTTACTGGGTGGTTTGGCACTGGCTGTTCTTGCGCCCCTGCTGCACGTACCCTTCCAGCAACTGAATGAAGCCATTCCTACCCTCGCCTACTCGGTTCCGCCCGACTTGCAGCCGCAAGATTTGTCGGACAAAGCAAAAACTGGCGTCACGTTTTCGGTATTGGAAGTTAGCGCGCTGGCTTATGGCTTAATTACGCTCGTACTTTTATTGCACACCACGTACCAAGTCGGCAGATTGGTGGGGCTGCGTTTACGCCTGCGGTCGCGGGAAGTAAATGATCTGTACCTGTACGAGCTGCCTTCGCAGCAAGCCGCCTTTTCCTTTTTCAATCATGTATTTATACCGGCCGCTCCGGCATCGGCGCAAGCCCACATGATTGCGCACGAAAGCAGTCACGCGCGATTGGGCCATTCGTACGATATCCTGGCCGTTGAAATCGTCAAGGCGTTCTTCTGGGCCAATCCGGCTGCCTATGCAATCAAACATCGACTGATGGCCATCCATGAATTTGAAGCCGACCGCGAGGCACTTAAAAATGCCAACCCGGCCGACTACGAAACCACACTAGTAGAAGAAGCCCTGCAAGGCATCCAATATCCACTCGTTAACCACTTCAATCAACATTTAATCTTAAAACGAATTACCATGATGAAACAGCTCACCCAAAAAATCGCCCGCTGGAAGCTGGGCGTGCTTGCCACCGTACTGTTAGCGGCAACAGTTTTTATTGCGTGCCAGGATCAAATCCTGAATGAAATGAAAGACTCTACTCTTTCGCAAATCGGCAACTATCCAAAAGAGGTACAGGCCGACATCAAGAAATTCCAGAAGCAATATCCCGGCAGCCGGTTCACTTATGTGGAAGGTCAAGTCGATGAGATTCGCGAAAAGATGCAGGCAAACCAAGCGGTAAACCAAATTTTAAATAGCTACAACTTCCCCGAACGGCAAACTATGGGAGTTTTGACGCGGGATTTGTCGCACCTGGAATTAAAGGATGGCGATGTGTATCGGGTCGTTGAAGAGCCCGCTAAACCTAAAAAAGGTTTCGAATTGTATTCCGCAGAAATTGCTTCGCGCATTCAGTACCCGCTGGCCGCCCGACAGCAAAACATCGAAGGAAAGGTTTATGTGCAATTCACGGTGAGCGAAACCGGAACGCTCAGCGATTTTCAGGTAGTGAAGGGAATTGGCGGTGGCTGCGATGAAGAAGCGCTTCGGGTCATTCAGGATGGTGGCGAATGGCTACCGGGTCGCCAGCGGGGCCAAGCGGTAAAGCAACGCATGGTGATTCCGATCCAGTTTACGTTGGGGAATAGTCAGCCCGCAACGATCTCCATCGGTCAGATTCGCGAAGGTGAGCCGAAAATGATGGACATCACCAGTAACGTTCAAAAAATTAATGGTGGTTACGTGTTAACGGGCCAGGTGAAAGATGCGCAAGGCAAACCGCTGCCCGGCATCAACATCGTAGTGGACGGCACTACCCAAGGAACTGTAACAACCACCGAAGGCAAGTACAAGCTGGAAGTAATGTCCGACAAAGGTGCATTGGTATACTCGTTCATTGGCTTCAGAACCGAGCGCAAGGAGTTTGGGAATAACTAACGGAAAAAATCGTGAAGTTGCTGAACTACTTGCTTGAACTCAATCTGGCACTGGCGATGCTGGTACCGGTGGTGTGGCTTTGCCTGCGGAACGAAACTGCATTTGCCAAAGTGCGGGTGTTCTTGTTGTTAACGTTAGGTGCGTGCTGGCTCCTTCCGGCCGTGCAGCTGCCGGGCTGGTCGTGGAGTGAACCACTGATCACCGTACCGCCAATTGCTTTTTCGGCAACGGTATCAGAATCCGTTTCTCCAGCAGTAGCAAAGCCTTCCACTCCAGGCATTCCTTGGACAACGTTACTGCTCTACACCTATTTGGCGGGTGCCATTTTTGTGGGTGCACGCTTGCTGTTTCTATTGATTCGATTCTCCATTACGATTCGCAACGCCCGTGCCAGCCAGCTCGCACGACGATTGCTGCCCACTTCGCACCTCTCCAGCTTTGCATTTCTGGGTTACATTTTTCAAAATCAATCGCAGCCTAAAGCAGAAGCAAACATCGTACTCACACACGAAATCTGGCATGTGCGCCTCGGCCACTCGTACGACCTGTTGGCGTTGGAAGTAACGCGCACCGTTTGTTGGTGGAACCCGGCTTTCTACCTGTTGCGCACCTTCTTGCGCGAGGTACACGAGTTTCAGGCCGATGAAAAAACTACGGCCCGGTACTCTCCTCACGCACTCGAACGCGTGCTGATCGAAAATGCATTGCGAACCACAAACCCCGGCCTGAACCATGCCATGTTTAGTAAACCCATCTTTAAACGAATCGCCATGATACATGCGCCTAAAAAACCCATTTCAATTCGGAAGCTGGCGATCATCAGCAGCTTCGCACTGACCACCGCGTTTTGGATCGGCTGTCAGGACCAAGTTCAAGCCCCGGTGGATGTGGCGCTAGATGTACTTCCCAAAGCAGTACCCGAGTCGGTACGAAAGGAATTCGAGCGGCAGCGGGCAGCGAACCCGGAGTCCAAATTTGTTGTCATTGATATCTCATCGGTGGAAGGAAAAGAAACGCTTGGACGCATTCTTCCCGCCTCCATCGCGGAGATTACCCTGCTGAAGTCTGACGAAAAGAGTAACGGATATGCAATTATCCGGCAGCAGTTCCAAAAGCCGATGTATCAAGACACAAGCATTATCTACACCATCGCAGAAAAACCGGCGCAGCCACTACGGGGCTACGATCAATTCAAAACTGAAGTAGCCCAACTCTTCCAGTATCCGGCTTCTGTTAAGGAAACCATCGAAGGAAAAGTTTTTGTGGAATTCATTGTGAACCAGGATGGTCAACTTTCCCACCACAAACTAGTAAAAGGTATCCATCCGGATATTGATGCGGAGGTCTTGCGTGCCCTGATGCTCGTGCAGCGCTGGCAACCAGCTGAAGACAACGCCAAAATTGTACGCATGAAAATGGTAGTGCCCATCATCATCGCGAATGAGAAAGTGAAGGGGACGAAGTAAGCCTAGACTTAATTTGTACGTTAAGTCGTGCACTCGCTCAACTTGCTTATTTTCGAAAGTTTGGTTTACTTTATCGAATGAAATATTTCTTCATTTTTTCAATTTACACCCTTTTCATCTCGTGTGCAGTAACCAACGATGAGTCACAAAAACCATTAACCATCCGCCAGCCAAAGGAATATCCTGAATTTACGTTCGGGCCAATAGACAGTTTAGTGGCTTTTCAAATGCCACTCGAGAGCGAAATGAGCTTCAATTTGTGGCCGTTGGCTGATGCGTCAAAAAAAGGGAGGTTAGGTGAAAACATTAAAGCGGTGCAACTGGCTTTGCACTGGTATGTGCATGACGA
>JBIIVI010000194.1:0-7058 GCA_044339555.1 Cyclobacteriaceae bacterium
GATGTTGATAAACACTTCAATTAAAGTGGCTTCTTCAGCAGCTACAATCACATCGCACGCCAGTGCTAACGAACAACCCGCACCTGCCGCCACGCCATTCAAGCGGCACACGATGGGCTTGGGTAACTGGCGCATCGCACGAATTAGCGGATTGTAGCGCTTGTGCAGGGAGTCGAGGAACGAACGCTTCTCCTGGCCCACCACAGCTTTCAGGTCCTGCCCGGAGCAGAACGCTTTGCCTGCACCGGTGAGCACCACCACACGCACTGTGTTGTCTTTGGCTACCGCTTTGAACGCGTCTTGCAGTTCGTAGGTGAGCCCATCATTAAATGCATTGAAAACTTCGGGGCGACTGAGTGTAATCGTAGCCACTCCATCGGCCACCTGATAAGTTAAGAATTGAAAATCTGCCATATACAATCCGCCTTTACAAATATCTTAGAAAAGTACAATCATACCTACAAAACCGAGCGAGATGCCCATGAGCGAGCCCGCCAACACCTCGCGTGGTGTATGTGCATTTAAGTACAGCCGTGCCGACATCACGAGTCCGGCCACCACCATTACTGCGCACGTAGGCATTAACAACACTTCGCCGCCGGGCGCCTTAATCAACGGTAGCAAGATGCCCACCAGGCCCCACACCGCCAGGCAATGAACACTTACTTTATAAAAGTAGGTGGCGATCGCGCCCGCCCAAATCATGGCCGTAATGATTATCAGCAATTCTACCATGTTAGGAATGGGCAACTTCCAATAGAACATGTAGGTAACCAACGCATATAAGATAGACACAAGCGCAAAGGGCAAAAGCCGATCTGCGCGGTTAGGCAGGTTCAAGTCGCGAATGGAACCACTCAGGCGAAAGAAAAGAAAGTTCAATGCTGGCAAGATGAAGGTCATCAGCACAAGGATTCCCAACAAGGCCGCATTTGGGCGCTTCGGTTGAAACATGATGGGGTAGTAGATCAACAACAAACTGAAAAGAAAGGAGGTCATCAACAGCGGATGAAACACAAACGAAATTATTTGTGCCGCCAGCTTCACGTTACATTTGTTTACGAAGGCGCGCTACGGGGATGTTGAGCTGCTCGCGGTATTTAGCCACCGTTCTGCGTGCAATGTTGTAGCCTTTCTGATTCAGTAATTCTTCGATCTTCTCGTCCGACAACGGCTTTTGCTTATCCTCTTCGCCAATCAAATCCTGGATGATTTTCTTTACTTCGCGACTGCTAACTTCTTCGCCGGAGTCGGTGGCGATGCCCTCGGAGAAAAAGAATTTGAGCGGAAAGGTGCCAAAATCGGTTTGCACGGTTTTGCTACTGGCCACGCGGCTCACAGTGGAGATGTCCATGCTGATGATCTGGGCGATGTCTTTCAAAATCATCGGACGGAGTTTGGTTTCATCGCCTTCCAGAAAATACTCGTATTGAAAGTCGATGATGGCTCGCATGGTGCGCAGCAGGGTATGCTGGCGCTGGCGGATGGCTTCAATAAACCACTTGGCGGCATCCAACTTCTGCTTCACAAAGGTTACGGCCTCTTTTAACTTCTTGTCGCGCTTGTCGCTCTTGTCGTAGGCCTGAAACATTTCGGAGTAGGAGCGACTAATTCGTAGCTCCGGCGCGTTGCGTGAGTTCAGCGCCAATTCCAGCTTGCCGTTGTTGTTGGTGAGAATGAAATCCGGAATCACAAACTGGTTTTTCACCATGCCGCTACTCGTTTCACCACCCGGCTTGGGATTAAGCCGAACAATGAGCTCAATGGCGTCCTTAATGTAGTCTTCATCATCTAAGTCCAGTTTTTTCTGGATTTTGGGATAATGCTTTTTCGTGAACTCATCGTAGCACTCATGAATGATGCGCTTGGCTACGATTACATCCACATCCTGACCATCGTCCATCCGCTCAAGTTGCAGCAGCAGGCATTCCTGCAGGTTACGCGCTGCGATGCCGGCGGGATCAAACGCCTGAATCTTACGAAGCACTTCTTCCACTTCATCGTGATCCGTTTCGATGCCTTGTGAAAACGCGAGATCATTTACAATTGCCTCCAATTCCCTGCGGATGTAACCATCTCCTTCAATAGATCCGATGAGTTGCTTGCCGATCGCCATTTGGCGGTCCGACAATTTAAGATAGCCAAGTTGCGTCAGCAGTGTTTCATGCAGACTGGACGACATCGCAATTGGTAGCTCGCGATCTTCTTCCTCGTCATCGCCCTCGCTGTAGGTTTTGTAACCCGAGTAGTCATCATCACGCAGGTAGTCTTTGATGTCGACCTCTTCCTCTTGGGCGGGGCTCTCTTCGGGGGCTTCCGGCTCTTCTTCGGGTGTGTTTTCCTCTGCGCTATCGGTAGTACCTTCCTCCAATAACGGATTCAATTCCAACTCCTCTTCGATGCGGGCTTCTAATTCGGCTGTAGGCACCTGCAACAGCTTAATAAACTGTATCTGTTGCGGAGATAATTTCTGCTGAAGTGATTGATGTAAGCCGAGCTTTTGCATGCCTGCTGATTGCGATCCAAAAATACCAAAACCAGTCTAGTTCCGGGGTTTAGGCAAGCAATAAATTTGCCAACACAAAACTTGCTACTCTGCCAGTACGGGGCGCTCAGCAATGGCTTGTGCGGTTGCCTCCAGAATTTCGAAGGCGCTTTCTGCCATGCGGTTTTCAGTATCGAGCGTGGGGTTTACTTCTACAATCTCCCAGGCACAAACTTTGGGGTCTTTGCAAAGTGCCACATTTAATGCTTTGGCTTCTTCCACGGTAAGGCCGTTGGGTACGGGAGTGCCTGTGCCAGTGGATACCCTGGAATCAATACTATCTACATCAAACGACACATAAATCAGATCGCAGTGGTCTAACATCTGCAGCGTTTTCTGCGCTACCGAAACAGGCCCTGCTTTCTTCACGTCTTCCGTTTCAATGAAGTTGATGTTGTATTTGTTCATCAAATAGTTCTCCGGTTTCTCGAAGTCGCGCACCGCGATGTACACAATATCTTCCGGATAAATCTTCGGGCCGCCAAAGCCAACATTCTTGATTTCCTCCCAGTAGTCAATGGTCTCGCCCTTGGGGTCGTTTACTTTGCATTCCAGATTATCGAGGCCGGTGGCCATGGCCAGAGGCATGCCGTGCATGTTGCCGGAGGGCGTGGTGTAAGGCGTGTGGATGTCGGCATGGGCATCAATCCAAATTACACCGAGGCGTTTTTTCGGGAACGCTTTCTTAATTCCCGCCATCGTGCCGTAGGCGGTACTATGGTCGCCTGCCAACATCAGGGGAAAAAAGTCGTCAAAAAGTTGTTCGTACACTTCCAGGCACACCCGCTCTTCCATGATTAACACCCCGTCAATAAATTTGGCGTAGGCGTGCTCGGCTCCATCAAAGAGCAGTTCGTTTACGTTCTCCACTTCCACCGAGTCATGCTGCTTGAAGAAGTCGGACTTCATGTCCAGGCTGGCTATTTTGATCGCCTCCACGCCCAGACTGGCGCCGCGGGTTCCGGCTCCGATCTCCGACTTGACTTCAATGATTTTTATCTCTTTCACAAAAACGAATATTTAACAATGTAGTAACCTAAGAACCTGTTTAGCAACGGCTTGTTTCAGGCAAACAAGGCCGAATCCTTAGAAGTCGGGCAACACATGGCTTCCCCATAAGATCTGGGTAAAGAAAGGATCATGAATACCTTCGGCCATGGGTGAGATTGTATTGCAAAGATGGCAAATTTATAGGAATATTGCACCCTTTCTTAAAATGAAGAGCGTGAGTGTGTTAGCAATCGGCCCTCGGCAACGGCAAGCCATCCTGATCGGGTGTCGGTATGCTATTGATTTTAATTCCGCTTCCAGCAAACCAAAAATACCGGACTAACGAAATGAAGAGCTACCGCGAGCTGATTGAACAAACCTTCGAGTTTCCCCAGCGAGAATTTAAAGTTCGCGACCATGAACTGATGTTTAACGATGTGCCGGTGATGGACATCATTCGCGAGTACGGCACTCCGGTAAAAATTACTTACCTCCCGAAGATCAGCGAGAACATCCGCTACGCGCAGGCTACCTTCAACAACGCCATGGAGCGGTTTAAGTATTCGGGTAAATACTATTATTGCTATTGCACGAAGTCTTCGCACTACTCATTCATTTTGGATGAGGCGCTTAAAAACGACATCCACATCGAAACCTCTTCGGCTTATGATATGCCGATTGTGAGACGCCTGTTCGAGCGAGGGAAAATCAACAAAGACACATACATTATTTGCAACGGCTTTAAAATGCCGCGCTACAAAGACGATATCACTACCTTCCTGAACGAAGGCTTTAAGAACTGTATTCCGATTCTCGATAATCTGAGCGAGATCGATTGGTACGAGCAACACGTAAACAATCCTTATCAAGTAGGTATTCGTGTCGCGGCCGATGAAGAACCCAACTTTGAGTTTTATACTTCGCGCCTGGGAATCCGCTACAGCGATATTGGGGTGTTGTATAAAGATAAAATTCAGCCCAGCTCCAAAGCCAGTCTGAAGATGCTCCACTTTTTCATTAACACGGGGATTAAAGATACCGCGTATTACTGGAGCGAACTGAGCCGATTCATCTTCAAGTATTGCGAACTGAAAAAAGTATGCGATTCGCTGGATAGCATCGACATCGGAGGCGGTTTTCCCATCAAAACTTCGCTCACGTTTCAGTTCGATTACAAGTACATGATTGAGCAGATCGTGGAGAACATCAAATGGATTTGCGAGAAGAACAACGTGCCGGTGCCGAACATCTTTACGGAGTTTGGCAGCTATACAGTGGGCGAAAGCGGAGCCGTGTTGTATTCGTTGGTAGACCAGAAGCTGCAAAACGACAAAGAGCTTTGGTACATGATTGATGGCTCGTTCATTACGCACTTGCCGGATGTGTGGGGATTGAATCAAAAGTACATTTTGATGGCGCTGAACAAATGGGATGATCCGTTCCATAAAGTAAATATTGGCGGCCTCACGTGCGATAGTCACGACTACTACAACTCCGAGGCGCACACAGGCGAAGTATTCCTACCCATGATCAACGATGAGGAAAAACTCTACATCGGATTTTTCCATACCGGTGCCTATCAGGAGTCGTTGGGTGGCTATGGTGGTATCCAACACTGCCTGATTCCGGCTCCTAAACATGTTTTGATTGACAGGAATGAAGATGGCGAAATCAGCACCCGGCTGTTTGCCCCTGAGCAAACTCCGGAAAGCATGATGGCACTCCTCGGCTACTCCAAGTAGTCTTTTAAAAAACCCTTAATTTCTTTCCTTTCGCGGGGTGGGTGACGATTGTCATGCTTTGGCTTGACTGAAATCATAACACAACCATCACTTCTTTTTCTTTTTTGTTGGAACTAATCACAAACCAATTTCTGATCGGGTTTATGAATTAGGGCTAACGCGATGTGATGAATTTCCACTTTAAAACCCAACCGATATGAAAGTGTATGATGACAAACACATAAAAAATATTGCCCTGCTGGGAGCGCCCAAGTCGGGTAAAACCCTGCTGGCCGAAGACATGCTTTTCGAAGCGGGGATCACCCATCGCCGGGGTACCATCGAAGGCAAGAACACCGTAAGCGACTACCACGAGATTGAGCAGGAGCGCGGCAATTCCATCTTCGCTACGCCTTTGCACACGGAGTGGCACGATTACAAAATCAACATCATCGACACGCCTGGTTATGATGACTTTGCCGGAGAAATGATTGCTTCCCTGCGCGTGGCCGATACGTGTGTGATGGTGGTGAACGCCCAACATGGCTGGGAAGTAGGGTCGCGCCTGGTGTGGCGGTATGTCGACAAGTTTCAAAAGCCTATCATTTTTAACATCAATCAGGTAGATCATCCGAAGTCGGATTTCGAGGCAGTGCTGGCATCGTTGAAAGATGCGGTAGGCAACGCGGTTACGCAAATGCAGTATCCCGTTAATCAGGGCGAAGGATTTAACGCCATCATTGATTTGTTGAAAATGGTGATGTACAAATTCCCGGCCGAAGGTGGCAAGCCTGAAAAGATGCCCATCCCGGAAACGGAAAAAGAGAAAGCCAATCGCCTCCACAATGAACTGGTGGAGAAGGCAGCTGAGAATGATGAGCGCCTGATGGAAAAGTATTTTGAGCAAGGCACGTTGGATGAGGATGAGATGCGCGAAGGATTAAAGCTGGGAATGATTCATCACGATGTGTTCCCGGTGTTTTGCACCAGCGCCCGCAAGAACATGGGTAGTGGCCGCTTGATGGGATTTATTGACAACGTGGCGCCCACTCCGCGCGAAGCGAAGCCGGAGTTGACCACTGAAGGCGAAGAGATTGCGTACGACCCTGCGGCACCCACCGTTTTGTTTGTGTTCAAATCGCATTTGGAACCTAACCTGGGCAAGCTTACCTACTTTAAAGTGCTTGCGGGCGAAGTAACCGCCAATACGGAGTTGGTTAACAGCCAAACAGGCGCTACCGAGCGGTTGCACCAATTGTTTATCATGGACGGTAAAAACCGGAATCCGGTAGACAGGTTGGTGGCGGGCGATATTGGAGCCACGCTAAAGCTGAAAGACACGTTTACGAATCAAACCCTACGCGCCAAAAACCGCGAGGTAACCGTGGAGCCAATTGCGTTTCCGGCACCCCGGATTCGCACTGCGATCGTAGCTCAGAGTAAAAATGATGATGAAAAGTTGGGTGAAGCGTTGAACAAGATGCACCAGGAAGATCCCACGCTGGAAGTAGCCTACTCGCGCGAACTGAAGCAGTTGATCATTTCCGCCCAAGGCGAACTCCACCTGATGGTGTGCAAATGGTTCCTCGAAAATGTATACAAGTTGCACGTAGAGTTTATCACTCCGCGAATCTCGTACCGAGAAACAATTCGCAAGCCTGCCTTGGCCAACTACCGACATAAGAAACAGTCGGGTGGGGCAGGCCAGTTTGGCGAAGTGTATCTGAAGATTGAACCTTATACCGAAGGTATGCCCGAACCCACCGAATACAGCGTGCGCGGCAAAGAAGTGATTGATTTAG
>JBIIVI010000395.1:0-7036 GCA_044339555.1 Cyclobacteriaceae bacterium
TTCTTCGGCCACGAACACGGTAACCTTCCAGTCTCAAACAGGCAACCCGGCCGATGTTACGTTAACGTTCAGCGCCACATCCTCGGCCAACAACTACATAGCCCAACTCAGCAATGCAGCGTTTGTCACGTTCCGCAACCTGACCTTCCAGCCTACGGGCACGAATTTCAGCCGTGCGATCTGGGGTGTTAACCGGCTCACCAACCTCACCTTCGAGAACTTGCGGATCACGTTGCCCGCGACCACCAGCGTGACAGAAGATCGGACAGCGGTATTGTTGAGGCCCACGGTATCCACGAACATCCGGTTACTGAACAGCGTGGTCACGGGAGGGTCTCACGGGTTCATCCACGTTGGCAACAGCACGGTATCGAACTATTCGGCCGGCACGGTAATCACGGGCAATACGATCAGCAACGTGTACGCCCGGCCGATGCATTTGCAGTACCAAAACGGAGTTTTGTTCAACGACAACGTGATCACGGGTACCAGCTACAGCGATTATAATGGCACCACGATCTGGAACGGTTCGGGGAATTTGGAGATGCAGCGCAACCGGATAACGGGCGGAGCGGGTTATGGGCTATACTTGTCATACCCGAACGTGGGAGGCAGTGGGTTGATCGCCAATAATTTTATTGGCTCAACGAACTCAAACAGTTCGTACTACACATTCTACATCCAGCAAGGGCTGCATAACACGAACATCTACCACAACAGTGTGAACGCCACAGGTACGAGTACGAACAGCACGGCCTTTCATTTCGATCGAGCAGCTTCGGCAGGTAATCGGATTGTGAACAACATTTTTCGGGCGAACACGGGTCTGGCGGTAGAGCACCGCAGTCCATCTACGGTGAACTCTGTGTTGGAGAGCGACCACAACGATTTGTTCAGTTCGGGAGCTGTACTGGCCCAGTTTGGCTCAACCAATACGGCAACACTTGCTGCTTGGCGTACGGCATCCGGCCTCGATGCCAACAGCTTGTCAATTGATCCTCAATTCCAATCGGCCACCAATTTATCCACCACCGTTGCCGCGTTGTCAGCCGCGGGCAAAAACGTGAATGCCGTGGTGCCCGATGACATCAATGGTGTGGCACGTCCTTCATCCCCGAGCATCGGGGCGACTCAGTTTGGCGCCATCGGCACACCGCTGGCCGGCACGTACACCATTGATGCAGCCGGCAGCGGCCCCACCAATTTTACTTCGTTCACCGCTGCGTTGGATGCATTGAAGAATGCAGGTGTCAGCGCGCCCGTGGTTTTCCGCGTCAGCGGTAATTTCAACGAGCAAATCACACTGTTGAGCGTGGGCGGCTCGTCACCCACGAACACGGTCGCGTTTGAATCTGCCAGCGGCAACCCGGCCGATGCAGTACTTCGGTTTACCTCTTCCACCAGCGCTGCCAACTTCACGGTTCGCCTCAGCAATGCCGACCACCATCGCATCCGCAACATGACCATTAGGGCCGAGGGCGCGACCTTTGCGCGTGCGGTTTTCATGAACAACCGCACGTTGGATATTCTGCTGGAAGGCAATGTAATCGAAAGCACAGTCACTACGCTTACGTCATCCGACCGCAGTGGAGTGGTGATCAATGCCTCGGTGGCACAGGATGTGCGCCTGCTGAACAACACCATCCGCCAAGGTGCTATCGGTATCGATTTTCAGGGGCCGTTTGCAGGGGCCACCGGTACAGTCGTTCGGGGCAATACTGTTTTCCAGAGTTACCACCGCGGCATCATTCTGAATTACCACACCGCGTTTGAGTTGGATCAAAACGTGGTGACAAACAATCCTTCGTCCTCCAGTTTTGAGGGGTTGTTCATCAGCAATGTGAATGGCACTTTACGCATTACGGCTAACCGCGTAACGGGAGGAAATGCTACGGCCCTCGATCTCGTAACGGCCCAGGCAACAGCCGGAGCTCCGGCTCTGATTGCCAATAACTTTTTCCAGACCAACAATGCAGCATCGTTTCAAACGGTGAGCCTGAATTTTCTGCGGCATGTAAATTTCTATCACAATAACATCAATGCCACAGGTACCGGCACCGGCTTGTACTACACGTCAGGCTCCGGTACAAACGTTAACCTGGTCAACAACATCATCAAGTCCAACGGCTTGGCGCTGGAAGTAACGAGTGGCAGTACAGCAGCCATCGGCCAGATCAATTACAACAACTATTTTTCAAGCGGGGCCACGCTCGCCCGCTGGGAAGGTTCAGATCAGTCCAACCTGGGTGCCCTGCAGTCGGCAACGGGCCAAAATGCAAATTCCCTTTCGGTTGATCCGCAATATCCATCAGCTACAGATCTGGCTGCGGTCGCACCTCCACTGGCAGGTGCCGGATTTGACCTTACAGCTATTGTGCCCACCGATATTAATGGCGCAGTGCGCGTAGTGCCGGTGAGCATCGGAGCCACCCAGTTCTTGCCAGCCGTGACCCGCGATGGAGCAATCACTCGGATTGTGGCACCCGTTAGCTCGTGCTCTTTAACCGCCTCTACACCGGTTACAATTGAAATCAGTAATCTGGGAGCGACTACAATTTCGGGGTTCCAAGTGTCGTATCAGGTCAATGGAGGCCCCGCGGTAACGGAATCAATTCCCGTGGCCGTCACGATTCTCCCGGCCGGTAAATTTGAGTACACCTTCACACAACAGGCCGATCTGTCCGCCAAGCAAGTGTATACGGTGCGTGGCGCGATCATTCTTTCCGGTGACGAGGATGCCGCGAATAATCAATTGGATGCATCGGTTACGCACTTCCCTGACCTCGTCACCACGCTCACCGGCAACAGCACGATTTGCCGGGGTGAGTCGATTATGCTGACGGCCACGGGAGGCACCCAGTATTTGTGGAGCACATCCGCAACGTCCGCCAGCATTACTGTTTCACCAACTGCGACTACGTTGTATTCCGTGCAGATCACAAATGCGAATGGCTGCTCGGAGACAAAGTCCGTAACAGTTACCGTGCGTGATAGTCCTGTGATCTCCTTCACAGGTGCTACCGGCTATATTACATCTTACGTATTCCCCACACAGGGCGGAACAGCCGAGCTTTTTGAGTTCCGGATGATCTACACAGATGCGGGGGGCAGTTTGCCTGCAGCTGGTTATCCCCGTGTAGAACTGGACGCGAACGCAAACGGTCAGGCAACCGATCCCTTGGATATCATCCGCGTAATGACGGAAGCGGACGCTACGGATACCAACGTCACGGATGGAAAAGAGTATCAGGTTGCGATTACCAATCTGTCCGATCTCATCCGGTGGCGCTCACGCATCGTAGCCCGCAATACCGATGGCTGCCAGTCGCAGACATCCTTTGTTGCAAGTCCGTTTGTTTCCAACGATCTGCTGGACGTGGCGATTTTTGCCAACGACATTTCCTTCAGCAAATCAAATCCTGCCATTAACGAGTCGATAAAGATCTACGCCCGCATTCGCAATACTTCTGATTTCCTGGCTGAAAACTTCGTGGTATCTGCCTATATCGAGGGCAATCAGGTTTTCACACAAACCGTGTCGCTGCTTGGCCCGCAAGGTTCCATGAACCTACAATGGGATCAGGCTTTTCCCACGGCCGGATTTTATCCGGTAAAAGTTGTCATTGATGAATCGAATTTTCTGGCAGAAGACAATGAACTCAACAATTTTGCTATCCGACCCGTCATAACGGGGGACTATCAGTTGCCCGGAGGAATCGACTGCGGGGCAGCCGTTACTCCAAGCAGTTTGTTACCATTTGGCAGCATAACGATTTCCGGCAAAGCGGAATATTTTGGTATTGCCCCGGGTGTTGATCCGGATGTAGCCGGTGCAACAGTTACTGCACGCATAACCGGAGGAGGGCAGGCCGGTACCACTACCCGCGCAGATGGAACGTATCAACTGTCGTTATCGGCACCACCCACGCCCGGTACCTACACCGTAACAGTGGAAGTAACGGACTTTACGCTCACCGGTACTCAAGGTCCGTTTACCATCACCGTGCTGCCATCGCCCCCGCGCCCCGATCTCGTCTCTTCTATTGTGCTTAATGAATCTACCTTGCTGCCGGGGCAGCCGGCCAGCGGCACGGCAACAGTTCAAAACGTTGGCGATGCACCGGCCACCAACTTTGTTTTCCAATACCTGAACTGCGATGCGATACTCGGCACCCAGACGATTCCGTTACTCAATCCGGGGGAATCCCTGAGTTTCAACTTCACCGCTACCACTAACGTGATTGGCGATTGCTTCAACCGAAATAACTGCACATTCCGCGCTGACGCGGATGTTACCGGTGTGGTGACCGAGCGATCGGAGGTCAACAATCAAGCCGTGACCTACCTGACCGTGTTGCCGGATAAACCTGACCTCACCCCGCTTAACGGAACGAATGCAGTCATTCCCAGTGCGGTCAATATGCTGCAGCCGCAGACATTTTCGATCCGGGTGGACAACATTGGCGGTGTAACTGCCGCTACCGCATTTGATGTACGGGTGTATATGAATGGCACCCTCATTCACACCGAGCCCCTGACTTCCCTTGCTACGTGCGAAAGCCATACCTTTTCGGTGAATTACACGTTCGCCAACATACTGGATCATGTACTTGACATTCGTGTGGATGAGCCGATTGGGTCCGGAGCGATAGATGAATACCGCGAGAACAACAATGAGTACAGCCGCACCATCCGCCACATCCCGCCACCACCGGTATTTCCAAATTTGAATGTAAATAACTCCGATCTAAGTGTATCGCCCGTTCTTCCTCCGGCCGGAACGAATTTCAATGTTAACGTATCGTATCGAAATAGCAGCTCGGTTAACATTAGTCCGCCTTTTGATATAGAACTCACCGTGATTGAGGGCGGTATTCCCCGTATCGAAACCCGCACCATCAACACGCCACTAAATGCCGGTGCGTCATCAACGGTCTCGCTTACCACCAGCCTGGCTACGGATGGTGACCATGCCTTTCGAATCCGGCTCGATCACACCGGACTGATAACCGAGAGCAGCGAGGGCGACAACGTAGCACAGATGCCGCTGTGTGTTGACTTCGCGGTAAGCCCTGTGGGCGGGGTGTGGGGCGGAGGCTTCTACCAGGGAACGGTGCAGAACCTCACGGCCAGCATCTACAACAACGGCTTGTTTACTGCGACTAATGTGCCGGTTTCCTTCTTCATCGACAACGTAAAGGTCGCCTCCACGTTACTGCCAACCGTGGGTCCGGGATTACAGTCTGGCAACTACACGGTGTCGTTGCCTTACCTGTTTGCCACTGCCGGTACGTTTGAGTTAAAAGTGGTGGTGGATGAACTTGGCGTTTACACCGAATGTCGCGAGGACAATAATGAGTTTAAGCGAAATATTGAGGTATTAGTTCCGGCACCGGACTTACGAATTTTTTCAGAGTACATCGCGCCTAGTAAGATCAATCCGGATGTAGACGAACCGATCACCATTTTCATTTCCTATGACAATGCGGGGGTTGGCGCCTCGGGTCCGTTCAAAGCCCGCGTGCTGGTGGATGACGTACCCCTTGGGCCAGATGTTGACATCCCGTCTGTTTCTCCGGGTGACGATGGGACTGTACAGATCACAACTCCTTACCGTCCTTCGCTCGCGGGTATCCGTGTGATTCGGGCTTTGCTGGATCCAAACGATCTTCTGAACGAAACCACACGAACGAACAACGAGGCGTCACGCGCATTGGTGGTGGGCCAGGCGCCCAATCTTCTGTTTACGAATCTTGAACCGAGTGTGATTTGCCCGGCCAATGGAACCAATGTCACTGTTACGGCTATTGTCCAGAATGCGGGAGATATTCAGGCGACAGCGGACATTCATTTCTTCTACATCACGCCAACGGATACCATCCCGATTGATATCCGGAACATTACAGTCGCGGGAAATCAAACTGCAACTGTTGAAACACAGTGGCTGGTCATTGATAAGGACTTCGCGCTGTATGCCGAGATCCGCAACAGCGACCCTGCTGAGTACGATGAAACGGACAATAGTGTCCGGACTAGTTTTTGTGCGGGCCCTTACTACAATCTACAAGTTACCACGGTGGGCCAAGGCATCGTTCAGCGAACTCCCAATCAAACCCGGTTCGAGGGCGCTCAAGTAGTTGAGGTCACGGCCGTGGCTGCTTCGGGGTGGATTTTTTCGGCTTGGCAGGGCGATGCAACGGGCACAACAAACCCTTTAACACTAAACGTAGACGCAAACCGAAGTATTGAAGCGGTGTTTGTTGAATCGCTTCCAACACCCGGTGGAGTTCCAGCCACACGTTGTGGGCCAGGGGAAATAACACTTAGCGCCACGGGGGCAACGGGCAGCCAGACGTATGCATGGTATACGCAGGCAGTAGGCGGAACGCCCATCCAGGAAAACATTCTTGCTGAACTGACGATTAGTTCGTTAACTGCAACGACTAGCTATTATGTAGCTATTCGGGGCCTCTCGAATGAGAGCGTACGAACTGAAGTCGTGGCGACAGTGATTGACCTGCCTGCTGCGCCCACAGCAAACGCTCCCGCCGTATGCAGTGGCGCTACTGCAACCCTTACGGCCTCCGGAGGTAGTGCCGGACAATTTCGCTGGTATACTGCAGCTACCGGTGGAACGCCCTTGGCCGGAGAAACGAACGCTACCTTTACTACACCAGCGCTCACCGCCAACACAGATTACTTTGTAGCGATCAACGATGGTTCGTGTGAGAGTGCAAGAACTACTGTGAGCGTCACGGTAAATGCAGTGCCTCCCGCCCCATCCGCAAGCGCTCCCGCCGTATGCAGTGGCGCTACTGCAACCCTTACGGCCTCCGGAGGTAGTGCCGGACAATATCGCTGGTATACTGTGGCTACCGGTGGAACGCCCTCGGCCGGAGAAACGAACGCTACCTTTACTACACCAGCGCTCACCGCCAACACAGATTACTTTGTCGCGATCAATGATGGTTCGTGTGAGAGTGCACGAACTACTGTTAGCGTCACGGTAAATGCAGTGCCTGCTGCGCCCACAGCA
>JBIIVI010000005.1:0-33250 GCA_044339555.1 Cyclobacteriaceae bacterium
GAAGCCCGATGAACGAGAAAACAAGCGTACCGTCTGCCAACAGGGGAAGTTGGAATCGCCCCTCGGCATCGGTCACGGTTCCTTCGGTGGTGCCTTTCAACATAACATTTACGCCGGGCAGCGGATTACCATCTTCAGCAGACACCACAAGGCCTGTAATTTGTTGCGCCTGAAGCGTGGCAGGTGGAACGGGTAGCTTCCGTTGTCGTGCAATATCTTGCGAGGGAGTTTCTTCTCGGGCAATGGACTTTTTTTCATTTTCCCCAGCGGCACTGCGCACTTCAACAGGTGCCGCGGCAACCACCCGGGGCGCTTCGGCCTCAGCCACTGCACCTGCGGGCGCTGGGTCGACTGCGGTCAACTGGTTGGCTGTGGGAGCATCCGCGACAGCGCGGGATTCCGGGGGAATCGGGTCGGTGGTTGTATTTCCAGATGGACTGGTGCGTTCGCTGTCAGCGGTTCGCTGCGGCTCTTTTGGTTTGGTTGTCGGTTCGACTTCAGCCACGGAGCTTTTCGACTCGTTTTGAGTATCGATAGTCGCTGGTTTTTGTTCCGCGATAAGCTGATCAGCTTCCGGTTTTGTTGAGTAGTAGTAAGCTATCGCGCCCAACCCGAGTGCTATCGCCATGCCTGCTGCGATGCGCCATGTAACCGAACTCTTTCTTTTGGATCTTGATTGCAGCTTCTGCTGAAGTTCAAATACATCATGGCTGAATTCCGTCGGAGCAAGTTGTTCACCACCGGCCAATGCATCGGCCAGAAACGGATCGTGTAACGCGCGCTTTTCCAAGGCATGTCGCTGTTTTTCGTCCAGTTCGCCGTTCAGGTATTTTTCAAGATCGTCTCGCTCATCCGGCATTTTCTTCCATGCAGTTTTTTAAGTTTCGCTTCCCGTTTTGGATGTAACTCTTTACCTGGTTCAAGTTAAACCCTGTTTTTTCAGCCACCTGCGCATAACTGTTCTCCTCCAGAAAGAATAAACGCACACAGCTTTTCTGGTCGGTAGCCAGTGTTTCTATACACTTTTCCAATTTAGTGAGATTTGATTCCATTTCGGGCTCTTCTTCTGGATGCAAAAGGTGGACGATTTCCATAACACTGGCATCCAGTTCCCGGGCTCCGTGACTCTTTTTTACCCGGAGCGCCATCAAACATTGATTGCGCGTAGCAACATACAACCAACCTCGGAAGTAGGTGACTTGCTGATCGGGCAGTACTTGAATCAGTTTTTCAAACACCTGCATCACCATGTCGCGGGCTTCTTCGCGGTCTTTTAAGTACTTCAGGCAGACTCCATACACCAGCGAAGTATAGCGACTAAAAAGTTCAGTCAGCGGGGCCAACTCCCGATTAACTTGGAATTGAGCCAGCAATTCAGCATCGCTGGAAGGGCTTTTTTTCAGGAGTCGAAGCACAGCGAAAGATAAAATTTTTTTGTGCGGCGTATGGAATTATCAACCTGGCTGCATCCTCCGGTAAAAAACAAATGAAAACAATCGCATGTATTTGGTTTGTACTCCTGCTGGGTGCCGGAGTGCAGGCGCAGCAAACAAAAGTTTCAGGGTATGTACGCTCCGCGGAGGATGGATCGGGCCTGCCGGGAGTGAATGTGCTGGAAAAGGGAACCACTAATGGCACGGTAACCGATACAAAAGGCTGGTACCAACTGGAGGTGAGTAGTGGAGCGCGGCTCGTGTTTTCTTTCGTTGGCTACCAAACAAAGGAAATGGCCGTAACGGGGAAATCACAAATCAATGTCACCCTCTCTGCCGATGTTTTGAGTTTGCAAGAAATGGTGGTGACGGGTGCTGCCAGCGACCGCCACTCGCGAAAAATGGAAGAGCGGAAAGCCGGTGAGCCACATTCTTACTTGTGGCAAGCGCCCGCGGTGGAGGTCAATACCGAAGAGTATGCCGCCATTAATGAAAATTCTTTTCACGATGCATTACGTGAACCGCTTTCCACGTTTTCGATTGACGTAGATAAAGCCGCCTACAGCAACGTGCGTAGGTTCATCAACAACGGCAAGTTACCGCCGGCTGATGCCGTTCGGGTGGAAGAAATGATCAACTATTTCCACTACGATTATCCCCAACCCAGCCAGGAACATCCCTTTGCAATCTTCACGGAAGTAGGTCCTTCACCCTGGAATGCAAACCATAAACTGGTACATATTGGTCTTCAGGGAAAGAAGCTGAATGTGCAGGAGTTGCCGCCTTCGAATTTGGTTTTTTTAATTGATGTGTCGGGCTCGATGGCCACTGAAAACAAGTTACCGCTGGTTAAGTCGAGTTTAAAGTTGCTGGTTGAACAATTGCGTCCACGCGATCGGGTGGCATTAGTTGTATACGCGGGCGCAGCAGGATTGGTGCTCCCGTCCACAACGGGTAGCGAAAAGCGAAAAATCATGGCCGCCATTGATCAACTAGAGGCGGGCGGCTCTACTGCGGGCGGGATGGGCATACGCCTGGCATATCAGGTGGCGCAAGAGAACTTTATGCAAGAAGGTAACAACCGCGTGATTTTGGCTACCGATGGCGACTTCAATGTGGGCGAATCTAGTAATCAAGCGATGGAGAAACTTGTTGAAGAACGTAGAGGCGATGGTGTGTTCCTAACCGTACTAGGCTATGGCATGGGTAACTACAAGGATGCGAAAATGGAAATCCTGGCCGACAAGGGAAACGGTAACTATGCGTATATCGATAACTTGTTAGAAGCGCAAAAAACGCTGGTGCAGGAATTTGGCGGAACACTGTACACCATCGCCAAAGATGTCAAATTACAAGTTGAGTTTAACCCGGCGAAAGTGAAGGCCTACCGACTCATAGGCTATGAAAACCGAATGCTCAAGACCGAAGACTTTGCTAACGATAAAAAAGATGCTGGCGAGTTAGGCTCCGGCCATACCGTTACTGCGCTTTATGAGATTATTCCAACCGGAACGGGTAGCGCATTTTTTCCTGACTTGAAGTACCAGCAACCAGAAACAAAGCCTGGATTGACTGAATCGGAGGAATGGTTAACCGTCAAGTTCCGATATAAGCAACCCGAGGGAACGAAGAGCATCTTGCTGTCGAAAGCGGTTGACAAATCGGTGAATGAGTTGTCGGCCACTTCCGAAAACTTTCGTTGGTCGGCATCCGTGGCAGCGTTTGGTCTGCTGCTGCGTCAGTCATCGCTGATGGTCGACTACCGCTATGAGGATGTACTTCAATTGGCACAAGGTGCCCGGGGTGTAGATCAAGATGGGTACCGGGCTGAAATGATTAACCTGATAAAATCAACCCGGCTTTTGGCAATGCGCTAGTTCTTACGCCCGCTCCCAATTTCATTCGTGAGCGGGCGTATTTTTTTATCTTTATGCTTTTTAGCCACTACATGATAAAAATCAGCGCAGTTATCATCACCTACAACGAAGAGCGAAACATCGGGCGTTGCATTGAATCCGCGAAAGCGGTGGCCGATGAGGTGGTGGTTCTGGATAGTTTGTCCACCGACCGCACCAAAGACATCTGCTTAGAAAAAGGCGTTCGGTTTTTTGAGCAGGAATTTTTGGGTTATGCCCGACAGAAAAACCGCGCGTTGTCGCACGCTTCGCATGACATTATCTTATCGTTGGATGCAGACGAATACCTTTCTTCCGAACTTACCCAGTCAATTTTAGGAGTAAAGGCACACTGGGATCATGATGGCTATATCATGAATCGTCTTTCCAGCCTGGGTGGCACGTGGATTAAAACATGCGGTTGGTATCCAGATCAAAAACTCCGGTTGTGGGATCGCAGGAAAGGAAAGTGGGAAGGCGATGCCGTGCACGAGCGAGTAGAAATGTTTACCGATGCCACGTTGGGCTACCTGAAAGGTGACATGTTTCACCGTTCGTACGACAACATTTCGCAGTTTTTGCATAAGAACCAGATCTATTCCACCATTCACGCTCACGTAAACAGATATCGGTCGCACTCCAGTGTAGCAAAAATCTTTTACAAGACATTGTTTGCGTTTTTTAAAGCCTACATCCTGAAAGCGGGAATCACCGATGGCTACAAAGGACTGGTGATCTCGGGATCAACTGCACACTGGGTTTTCTACAAGTATGCCAAGTTACTGGAAGCGAATAACAATGTGCGGACATCGTTGCTGATCTTGCATGAAGGATTGACTAACGAGCTGTTGATCCGGATGCTCAACATCCTGCGAGTTCAAACGGAGTTGCCAGACGAGATCGTTATTGCCAGTAACAAATCCACCAAATTGGAAGAGTCGCACATCGCGCAGTTTCCCATCCCGGTGAAGGAGTTGGTTATCGAAAATGGAGTGGTGGGCAATGACATTCTTCACCAAGTGATGGAGGAGTATTTGATCGTGGTAAAGAGCAACACACAAATAGACCAGGCTTTTATTTCGCGGCACCGCAAGCTGGCGTGGCGGGAGCAAGTAGTGATCGGCTGGGATTCGCAACGATTGTTGCCGTCTTTTTCGTGGCAAACAGAAGCCCGAAACGGCCCTGTTTCGTTTTGGCGGGAGGATGTCGATAAAACGCTTGTCTATCAAGACATACCGGTCGCCACCCGACCAATGCCGGTTCATCAGGTAGAAGCAAATAAAAAATCCGTGTCCGTGGTTATTCCTAACTACAACGGCAAACATCTCTTTGAACAAACCCTTCCACCGCTTTTCGATGCGCTTAAGAATGCTTTATTGGACTATGAAGTCATTGTGGTAGACGATTGTTCCACTGATAATTCGGTGGATTTCCTGCAGCAGAGTTTTCCCCAGGTGCGGGTAATTCGCAACGAGGTAAACCTCGGTTTTTCGCCCACAATAAATCGCGGAATTCGGGCAGCCACCAAGGACTTGGTACATCTCTTGAACAGCGACGTAAAACTACTTCCCGATTACTACGTGCATCTATTACCGTACTTTCAACAGGACGACACATTTGGTGTGATGGGGCGGATCGTGAATTGGGATGACGATGGGATTCAGGATGGTGCAAAGTTACCCACGTTTCAAGGTGCCAAAATAAAGACGTTCAAGAACTACCTCCCTTCCGAAACACCTTTTGAAAAAGGGATTCTAACAATGTATTTGTCGGGCGCAGAAGCATTGGTTGACAAGAGAAAATTACTGACGCTGGGTGGCTTTGATGAACTGTTTGCACCCTATTATATCGAAGACTATGAGCTCTCGCTGCGTGCTTGGCGAATGGGTTGGAAGTGCTATTATGAACATATGTCTGTTTGTCGGCACAAGACCTCTTCCTCGATTCGAAGCAAAAGCCGAAAGCGCCAAATCCAAACTGTTTATTACCGTAATAAAATATTTTTACACGCCATCCACCTGCCGCAATCCCAAATGATTTTGTATTACCCACAGTTGTTGATGGAGTGTTTGGTACGCCTCATCTCATTCAGGTTTCATTACCTACAGTCCATTTTTCTGTTCCTGCGGGATCGCGAAAAATGCAAGGTATCGCGGGCTCGGTTTGAAGCGCTTCTGGCTACGTCCGAGACGCGCCAGAGCTTGCAGCAGGTAGCTAGCGGCATTCAGCAGAGCTTGAACCGATCGGTGATCTGGAGGTTCTAATCAATAGGCTTCTTGCCGTTGCTTTGTTATTTTTGCACACCTCATGGAAGAGCCGATCCGAAACAACTATTCCGAAGCAGAAAAGAATCAAATCTTTCATCAGGAGTTCCTACCCCTGATCCATTCCATGTACAATTTTGGCTACCGACTTACGCTCGACTCGGACGATGCCAAAGACTTGGTGCAAGACACCTATTTGAAGGCATATCGTTTTCTGGATTCTTTCCAAAAAGGAACTAATGCAAAGGCGTGGCTGTTCCGCATTCTGAAAAACAGCTTCATCAACGACTACCGGAAGAAAAGTAAAGAACCCGGTAAGGTGGACTATCAAGAGGTGGAGGCGTTTTACAATTCGGATGAAGTGGATCGGCAGATCACTCCCGATTTGCGGGTAGATTCGCTCAAGGATATGATGGGAGATGAAATTTCCAATGCGCTTAACTCGCTGGAAGTTGATTTCCGAACGGTGATTATCCTGTGCGATCTGGAGGGATTTAAGTATGAGGAGATGGCCAAGATTCTCGACATTCCAATTGGCACCGTGCGGAGTCGTTTACACCGCGCGCGCCAATTGCTAAAGGAAAAACTAAGTAGCTATGCCCGCTCGATGGGCTATAAAAACAGCTGATCGATGAACATTACCCTCAACCCGTTTGCCACTTCGGCCAACCAGAAGCCCAATTGCCGCGAGATGCTCCAAATCATTCTCGATGGCGAATCTACCCACGAGCAACGACTCTACTTTAAACAACACATGGATCAATGCAGCCCTTGCTTTCAATCCTACGAGGTGGACATGGCCATTAAAGAGTTGTTAAAAACAAAGTGTTGTGGCGAAGCACCCGCTGAACTCATTGAAGAAATTAAGAACAAGCTCAACGGGCAAATCAAGATCTGATGGCGGGCAAGGCAATTATTTTCTCTGCCCCCTCAGGCTCTGGAAAGACAACCATCGTCAAGCATCTGCTCGCGCAAAACAGCGACCTTGGTTTTTCTATTTCTGCATCCACGCGCGATAGGCGTGGCCGCACTGAACAGCATGGAAAAGATTATTACTTTTTAAGCCCTCAAGACTTCAAAGAACGGATTGATCGGGGCGAGTTCATCGAATGGGAAGAGGTTTATCCAGGAAACTATTATGGTACACTCAAAGCGGAGATCGAACGGATTTGGGCAGCCGGGAAGAATGTAATTTTTGACGTAGATGTAAAAGGCGGCGTTAACTTAAAAAAATACTTTGGCGATCGGGCACTGGCGGTTTTTGTGAAAGTGCCATCGATTGACATGTTACGCGAACGTCTCCAGTCGCGCGGCACGGAAACAGAGGAAGCCATTTCTGCCCGGCTCTTTAAAGCTGAATTTGAAATGAGCTTTCAGGATCAGTTTGATGAGGTGCTGGTAAATGTTACCAAAGAGCAAACTCTTGCGGATGCCCAAAAACTGTACGACAACTTCAAGAACCCATAGACATGGAGATTTTTAAGAAGCTCAACCTGAAAGACCAAACCACCATTTATGTGGTGCAAGCCCCACCGGCTTTTAAAGCTGAGATTGCATTAGTAGCAAGTACGGTAAAAGTAGAGACTTCGGTTGGCAGCGATAAAAACATCCAGTTTTTTCTGGCATTTGTTACCAAACAAAGCGAGGTGGACGAGTATGCCAGGCAGCTTGTTGATTGCGTGGAATCTGATGCCGTGATTTGGCTGGCCTACCCCAAGCAAAGTTCCAAAAAGTATACGTGCGAGTTTAACCGCGATACGGGTTGGCAAAAAATGGGCGAGAACGGATTCGAACCCGTTCGACAAGTAGCCATTGATGAAGACTGGAGTGCCCTGCGCTTCCGCAATCCCGATCATATTAAAAAAATGACGCGCAGCTTTGCCATGACCGAAAAAGGAAAACGCAAAGTGGCAGCTACCAAGAAAGCCTCCCGGTAATGCACCGCGCAGGATTTGTTAGCATCATTGGCCGCCCCAACGTGGGCAAATCTTCGCTTATGAACAAACTCGTGGGCGATTCGCTTTCTATCATCACCGCCAAGGCCCAAACTACCCGCCACCGCATAATGGGTATTTTGAATGGCGATGATTTTCAGATCGTATACTCCGATACACCCGGACTTCTCGAGCCCAAGTACACGCTTCAGCAGGCAATGATGAATTATGTAAAGGTGTCGCTGGAAGACGCAGATGTGGTGCTGCTGGTTGTTGAATGGGGCGAGAAAATGGATGAGCTGGTGGCCAGCCGATTGAAGATGATTACCGCTCCGATTGTATTTGTTTTGAACAAAGCCGACCAAGCACCCGACAAGCAGGCAGTAAAACAGCAGATCGCTTATTGGCGTGAAACCGTTCCAGCAGTTGCCTATTATCCTGTTTCAGCAAAGACGGGTCAAGGCGTGGCCAACCTCCTTCCAGAGATTTTGAAGCACCTGCCGGAGCACCCCGGATATTATTCCAAAGAAGAACTTACCGATAAGAGCGAACGCTTTTTTGCAGCGGAGATGATTCGCGAGAAGATTTTTTTGAATTACGACAAAGAGATTCCTTACAGCACCGAAGTTTCCATCGAAAGCTTTAAAGATGATGGCAAGCTCTTGAAAATCCGGGCAGTGATTTTTGTGGAGCGCGACTCTCAAAAAGGAATCCTGATTGGTAAAGCGGGCGAAGCGCTAAAAAAAGTGGGCAGTCAGGCACGAAAGGATATTGAAGCATTCTTTAACCGCAAGGTATTCTTGGAAACCCACGTGAAGGTGGCCGACAACTGGCGGAAGGAGAAGGCACGCCTGCGCCAGTTTGGCTATTTGGATTAATGCGGAGTTGGTTCGGCCAAAGCGATTATCTTTGCGCCCCCGATGGCCAATATTGTAGCGATAGTAGGGCGACCCAACGTAGGGAAATCCACCTTTTTTAACCGACTCGTAGAGCAGCGCCAGGCAATCATGGACGATATGCCGGGCGTTACCCGCGATCGCCATTATGGGTATGCGGAGTGGACGGGCCATTTTTTTACGGTAATTGATACCGGAGGCTATGTCATCGGCTCGGACGACAAGTTTGAAAAGGAAATTCGCAGACAGGTTGCCCTGGCCATCGAAGAATGTACCCACGTGATTTTTATGTTGGACTGCAAGGCAGGTCTCACCGCCTACGATAAAGAATTTGCTAACATTATTCGCAGGTCGAAGAAGCCGGTTTTCCTCGCAGCCAATAAGGCAGATACTCCCGATAAATCGATTCTGGCAGCCGAATTTTACGCCTTGGGCATGGGTGAGGTATTCCCTATTTCGTCAGAAAACGGAAGTGGAACGGGCGAACTTCTGGATGAGGTAGTCAAGCATTTCGCCAGTGAGGGCGTTGAAGATCCGGATGCCGGCATTCCCAGAATCGCCATTCTGGGGCGCCCCAACGTAGGCAAGTCTTCGTTCCTCAACGTGCTGTTGGGTGAAGAGCGCAGCATAGTTACCGATGAGGCCGGTACCACCCGCGATGCCATCCATTCGCGCTACAAAATGTATGGCAACGACTTTATTCTGATCGATACGGCAGGGATTCGCAAGAAAGCGAAGGTGAAGGAAGATGTGGAGTTCTATTCGGTATTGCGATCGCTGAAAGCCCTCGAAGATTGCGATGTGTGCATTGTGGTAATTGATGCTCAGCGTGGCTTGGAATCACAAGACGTAAACATCATAGTGTTAGCGCAAAGACAGGGCAAAGGGATTGTGCTGATGATCAACAAATGGGATTTGATCGAAAAAGACAGCAAAACAGCCGATAAGTTTAAAAAGGAATTGCTAGAAAGCCTGGCACCCATCGACTACCTGCCGATGATCTTCGCTTCAGCCCTTACCAAGCAGCGCATCTTTCAGGTAATGGAGAAGGCCGTTGAAGTATACCACAACAAGACCAAAAAAGTGCCCACCTCGGCGTTGAATAATGCCCTGCTGCCCGAGATCGCGCGGTATCCGCCACCGGCTATCAAGGGCAAGCTCATCCAAATCAAGTACATTACACAGGTAGCGGCCAAAACCCCCAGCTTCGCGTTCTTTTGTAACCTGCCGCAGTACATTCAGGAGTCTTATCAGCGTTTTCTGGAAAATCGCCTGCGAGAAAACTTCGACTTTGAAGGGGTGCCAGTGCGCCTGTTTTTCAGAAAAAAGTAATCCGCAGGGTAAAAGCGCAATCGTTTTCCTCGTCAATCTGCTAATATTTATTACCTCGTCCCCTGAATTAGCCCACAAGTGCTATATTTGCAGCCAAAATTTAACAACCTGTAAACTATGAAAAAAGTAATCGCATTATTGATGGTGTGCGGTTTCGCGTTTGCCTTCGTTGCTTGCGGTGGTGGTAAGACTGAGTCTACCGAAACTACCGATAGCACCGCTACTGAGGCTCCTGCCGAAACAGCACCTGCTGACACGACTGCAACTGACACTACTGCCGCGCAGTAATTGTTCGTTACAGAAATGTAAGGAGGCTTTAGGAACACTAAAGCCTTTTTTATTTTTGGTCGGATTCAAATCACCGCGCATATCAACCAACAACAGGTTCGATTGATTTTGGAACAGCATGTTCCGGCCGCAGCGGCAGAATATTGTCTACAGTTGTGGCTGCAGGCACCCTTCCAGTTCAAGCTCAGCCCAACTCGTGCCACCAAGGCAGGTGACTTTTGTGCGCGCCCCGGTCAACCCAACCGGGTTACCGTAAACCAGGATCTTTCCCGGCACTCTTTTTTGATCACGTATGTGCACGAAGTAGCCCATCACCGGGTTCACGCCCGATTTGGCCACCGGGTAGGAGCCCATGGGCTGGAGTGGAAACAAGAGTTTAAACGGTTGATGGAGCCCTTACTAAATGATTATGTGTTCGCGGAGCCACTTTTAACTGGTTTACGCAAGCACATGTCAAATCCCAAAGCATCCACCTATTCCGATGCTACTATCACGGCCTTGTTGCGTCAAGAGGATCCGCGCGCCCAGCACGTGCTGCTTCTGTCGGACTTACCTGTCGGGAGTGTATTTCAGATTCGCGACCGGTGGTTTGTGAAGGGAGAGACGAAGCGCACGCGGGTCGTGTGCCGCGAGCATCGCACCCGAAGGTCGTACCTCGTCCCGGCCGACATGCCTGTAGCCCAGGCCCAATTAAGTTTATTGTAACTACTTGCCGTGTTGAATAGCACTGCGCACGTTGCCGTGCTTGTGCAACAATTGCTCGGCCACTTCAGCGGGCACGCCCAACTCTTCCATGATCATTTTTGTGCCGCGGTTCACCAGCTTTTGGTTGGTGAGTTGCATATCCACCATCTTGTTGCCTTTTATCCGCCCCAGCTGAATCATCACGGTGGTGGAAATCATATTTAAAACCAGTTTTTGCGCCGTGCCGGCCTTCATGCGCGTGCTGCCCGTTACAAATTCGGGGCCCACCACTACCTCAATCGGGTGGTCTACTTCCTTGCCCAAGTCAGTATTCCGGTTACACGAGATACTTCCGGTAATGATTCCGTTCGCTCGCGCGGCCCGTACACCGCCAATCACGTAGGGTGTTCGCCCAGAGGCGGCAATTCCAATCAACACATCCTGATTGGAGATGTGGTGAAGTTGTAGATCTTTCCAGGCTTGCTCCCAATCATCTTCTGCGTTTTCAACGGCTTTCCGAATGGCGCGATCGCCACCGGCCATCAGGCCAATTACTTTCCCCTCCGGCATTCCATACGTGGGCGGAATTTCCGAAGCGTCCACCACGCCCAGTCGGCCGCTCGTGCCCGCCCCGATATAAAATAGGCGACCTCCGGCCTTCATCTTTTTTACGATGGCCTCCACCAACAACTCGATTTCGGGGATCACTAGTTGCACCGAAGTGGCCACGGTTTGATCTTCCCGGTTGATGTTTTCCAACACCGTGCGGACACCCATTTTTTCAAGGTCGTTATAATGCGAAGCCGCCTCGGTGGTTTGCATCAGAGGTCTTTTTGATGATAGAGGGCAAGCCCGGCAATCGGGCCTTCCTGAATATTCTTGACGGTAATTCCTTTGTCGTTGGCTACCTGCCGCAGCACATCGCTGAAATAGAACGCGACCGAACCTGTGAAGTGTACCCGTAGTTTTTCGTAGCCGGGATACAGCATCACGTTGTTTTCATAAAAATCAACAAACGACTGATACACCAACTGGTAGCAGTAAGGCTCCTTGAGGTGCTGAAAGATGAATTTCATGAAACTGGCTAAAAACGCTCCCGGCTTTTCTTGTTGATAGACCTTTTCCAACACTTCTTCACGCTGCCACGGGAAGCGAGCGTGGAACTGTGCCGCTAAATCGGTTGGCATTTGCTTACGAAAATAGTCCTTGATCAAGCGTTTGCCGATGTAGGTACCCGAGCCTTCATCGGCCAGAATCCAGCCCAGGTTGGCCACGTTATAAACAATTTTTTCGCCATCGTATTGGCATGAATTAGAGCCGGTGCCCAAAATACACGCGATGCCTTCCTCGTGACCACACAGTGCGCGGGCCGCTGCCAACAGATCCCAGCCAATTTCAATCTCTGCATCGGCATAGAATTCACGGAATGCTTTTTTTATCAACTCCTGATTTTTCTCGGACGAGACTCCCGTGCCGTAGAAAAAGATTTTGTTCACCGACCTCTTCACGGCCGGAGCCAGCTCCTTTCGGATCAAATCATACAAGTGATCAATCGGTTGGTAATAAGGGTTAAATCCAAGCGTGTGGAGTTGCTGCACGGGTTGGTTCTTCTCCAAAAGGCGCCACTCGGTTTTTGTTCCTCCGCTGTCGGCAATTAGTATCATTCTGCAATTTAATCGGCTAACCGAGCAATCGGCAAGAATTTTTCGAACACTTGTTCGGTATGGGGTGCGTCTGCCAACTCTTCGGTCAGGTCTTGTCCGGCCCAGTGCTCGTAATGCTTACCATTTCGCCACAGCCGGGAGGCACTTACATCGTAAATCAATCCGCGAAAAGCGATCCAAACGTCCGGTTTATCCTGGCCGTTGCGAAGTGCCAGCTGTTTACGGGAGTAAAGCGGTAGTTTTTCGGTGGGAACCGGCATGAGATCTGTTTAAAATCGCTCCGCAAAAATGTACATTGCCAGATAAACTTATTGGAAATGCTAAGAAAATCGATCGGGATGTTAGCGATGGCCGGATGTGGCTGGGTGGCCTGTACCCCGGGCAAACCGGTGGACAGGATGAATGATGAACAATTAAAGGCGTATGCAGATGAGTTAGCCCATCGCTACATCATTACGGATGGCCATGTGGACTTACCATTTCGATTGAAGATGAAAAACTTTCGCGTGGAGCGGGAGTATATGGGCATTCCGGTATCCACCTCCGAGGGCGATTTTGATTATGAACGCGCCAAGAAGGGCGGTCTGGATGCACCGTTTATGTCGATTTATATTCCATCGTCCAACCAACTTCTGCCAGACATGGGTAGAGCGCTGGCCGATTCGCTCATCAGCATGGTGAAAGGAATTGCCGCGGAGTTACCCGATAAATTTGCATTGGCGAACACACCAACAGACGTGGAGACAAACTTCCAGGCAGGCAAAATCTCGTTGCCGATGGGCATGGAAAACGGAGCTCCGATTGGAACCGATCTTAAAAATGTGAAATACTTTTTCGATCAAGGCATCCGCTACATCACGCTCACGCATGGTAAAGACAACCAGATTTGCGATTCCAGTTACGACACAACCCATACCTGGCAGGGGTTAAGTCCCTTTGGCAGGGAGGTGGTTGCCGAAATGAATCGAGTGGGCGTCATGGTGGATATCTCGCACGTGGATGACAGCACTTTTTACCAGGTGATGAGACTAACGAAAGTGCCGGTGATTGCCTCGCACTCCTCTTGCCGCGCGTTTACACCTGGGTTTAATCGGAATATGAGCGATGCCATGATTCAGGCATTAGCCGAAAATGGCGGAGTAATTCAAATTAACTTCGGGTCTACTTTCCTCGACTCTACCGTGCGGGCCACAAATGAGCAAAACCGGGCGAAGCTGCGGGATCTGTTGGCCGAAAAAAATCTCAAATTCAACGACTCACTTGCAAAACCGGTGATTGCACAATTCCAAAAAGAAAATCCTTCGCTTTTCGCGGATGTAGAAACGGTTGCCAACCACATTGATCGCGTGGCGAGCCTTGCGGGAATCGACCACGTAGGACTTGGATCAGATTATGACGGTGTGGGTGATAGTTTGCCTACAGGTTTGAAGGACGTTTCACAATACCCAAATTTAATTTATGTGTTGTTAAAGCGGGGCTACACGGAAACCGATATTGAAAAAATTTGTTCCAAGAATGTGTTTCGGGTATGGAATGCAGTGTTGGCACATGCGCAGGCGAATTAGTAACTTAACGAATTAACATCTCGGGTATGAAGTGTTTTTTGGGAGGAGCGATGGTTTTGGTAGCGGTTGGTCTGGCGATGGCCCAGCCGCTGAAGCAACCGCGAATGATGGGTATGCAAGTAGTCAAAAATACCAACCCGGTGATTTGTTATGCCGGCACCACCGACCTACCCGCGAATTTGCCGCCCCCGCGCGAGTACCTCCGTTGGAAAAATTCTGCGGCTGCTGTGCGCACCCAAAGTGCACAGTTTGAAGTAGCGTATGTGGGTTTTACCCCCGAAGCACAAGCCGCTTTTCAGGAGGCTGTTAATATCTGGTCAACACTTATCGAAAGCCCTGTTCCGATTCGCATTCGTGCTGAATGGACACAACTTCCCGCCAATGTGCTGGGCGGAGCTCAGGCGAGCAATTACGTGGGGAATTTTTTTGGAGCCCCCCGTGTAAATGTCTGGTATCCCATTGCCTTGGCGGAAAAACTCCTCGGGCGCGAAATCAATGCAAGCAATCAGCCCGACATTCTGGCATCGTTTAGTAGCACCGCCAATTGGCACTTAGGTATTTCCGATGCCCCGCCGAGTGGCCGGTTTGATTTGCTTACGGTGGTGCTGCATGAAATTGGGCACGGATTGGGTATCACCCATGGTTTTAGTGTCAACAGCGGCACGGGCTCTCTCTCGATCAGCGGCTTTCCGGTGGTTTCCCATACGTTTATGGAAAACGGAACTGCACAAAATCTGGTCAGCAATTTCCAGGCGCCCAGCGCCAATTTGGGCACGCAGCTCATTGGACAAGACTTATACTGGAATTCTCCCTTAGTCTTGGCCAACAATACCAATCAGCGCGGGCGGCTATATGCCCCCGCCACGTTCGCCCCCGGTAATAGCATTGCTCACCTCGATGAAGACACTTACAGTTTTCCCGCGAGTAACCCCAACCGGCTGATGACACCGTTTATCAGCCCGGCCGAACGTGCGTTGGATCCTGGCCCGATTGCGCTAAATATTTTATATGACTTAGGGTGGCGCATGCTACGTATCGACCATACACCCTTGCCAAATACGGAGAATGTATCAGCTCCCTATCCGGTAACAGCTAAAGTAGTAACCGAAAATGGCGTGACCTACGATGCCACCTCACTCCGGTTAAGGTACACCACCAACGGAACGACTTTCACCGAGGTGCCCATGACTGCCACCGGCAGCGCAAACGAATTTCGCGCCCCTATTCCAAACGGAAATCCTTCCTATGGCTACACCATTTCGGTAACAGATGGCACTCAACGAGTGCGCACCATTCCCGGTCTGAATTTCCCGCAAAACCAACCCAATCGCCAGTTGATCTTTGGGTTCACCGCCGGGCCTGACACGCAGGCGCCCATCATCACCCACGTACCCAAAACATTTGTTAAACTGTCGGACGGGCAGTTGCCGTTGGAAGCGGAGGTGACCGACAACATCAACGTACAAAACGTAACACTGGAATACACCCTGAATGGCGGGCCGCTCCAAACCCTGCCGATGACGATCAAGCCCGCCACCGATTCTACCTACACGGCAACCATTACCTGGGCGGCCGGGCAGTTGGCCGATGGCAATAAAATCGAGTACCGCATTCGGGCGCGCGATGTGGCCGTTGCGCAAAACCAATCAGGAAGGCCCACGATCAACACCTTTTATACAGTCAATGTGGTGGCGCTTACTGCTACGCAGGATGCCTACACAAACAACTTCAACAACGTTGCGACAGCCGCGGCCGACTTCTTTGGCGATGCCGGTTTTTCGGTTAAGCTCGAAAGCGGTTTTGTCGATGGGGCCATTCACACACAACACCCCTATCCGGAAGGCCAGGGATTTCCGAACAATCGGTTTGAGTGGGTGTATCAGTTGCGTGTTCCCATCCGCGTAAAAGCCACGGATGCCACCATCCAGTTTGATGAAGTGGTATTGGTTGAGCCCGGAGAACCCGGCTCTACGTTTCCAAGTGAAGAGTTTTATGATTACGTGGTAGTAGACGGTTCGAAGGATGGTGGCGTAACGTGGACCACCGTGGCGAACGGCTATGACTCGCGCGACTTTGGGCCGTGGCTCACCCGCTACAACAGTGCGATCACGGCCAACATCAGCACCGCTGTGGGCGATCCGACACTTTTCCGCACCCGCACGATGAATCTGCAAGACAAATTCGACACCGGAGATGAAGTGGTGTTACGTTTTCGGCTTTTCAGTGATCCTGGGGCTGCAGGCTGGGGCTGGGCCATCGATAACCTGAAAATCCAGATTGACGATGTAGGGCCGAGGGTATTGCACAATCACCTCGACATGCTGTTGCCTACTGCCACCAACCTGCCCGTTGTTTTTCGGCCGTCCGATGCCAGTGGTCTAAAAAATCTTTTTGTTGATTTCTCGCTTAACAACGGCACCGTCACAAGCCAGTCTTTACCTGTTACCGCCAACGTAACGGAATACACACTGAATATCGACCTCACAGCTGCCCAGATCAAAGCAGGCGATGTATTGCAGTATCGCATTCGCGCTACCGACAACGCAGACAATGTAACCAGCCTGCCCGCTACCGGCTTTTTTAATGTGGCGGTGCTCTCGCTGGCGCAGCCGGTTACCACCTATGTCTCCGATTTTAATACAGCTAACACCGATTTTGCCGGAAACTTCTTTTCGATTACGCAGCCTGCAGGGTTTGGCAATCCAGCCATCCACTCGCAGCATCCGTATCCGGTAGGTTTTGGCATTTCAAATCAATCCAGTTTCAACTTCATTCTCAAGCGACCCATCCGCGTAAGCGCGAGCAACCCGCTGGTGGTGTTTGACGAAATCGTGGTGGCTGAGTTTACGGGAACGTCTGTGAAAGACTTTGTTACCGTGGAAGGTTCCAAAGACGGCACCACGTGGGAGACCATCGTGCCCGCGTATAGCAGCAATGCAAACAGTGCTTGGAGCGCAGCTTTTAGCAGCAATACGGTTCCAAATTCTTCTTTGTTCCGGCAGCGCTTGTTGAACTTAACCGAATCCGGGCGGTTTAGGGCAGATGATCTGATCTTGCTTCGGTTCCGGCTGCAATCGGATGATGTGCGCAGTGGCTGGGGCTGGGCCATCGACAACCTCAGCATTCAAGGGCCGATTACGGGCGTGGAAGTTCCGCTCGCGAGCCAACTACAGGTTTACCCTATTCCGGCCAACGAACAACTGGTGTTGGAATTAGAGGGCATGAATTACGCGACGCGGGCCCAGATTGTAACACTCCAGGGCCAGTCGGTGTGGTCGAAGGAGTGGAGCCCGTCTGGTCAACCAGTGCGCGAAACGATTGCCACTCGCGAATGGCCCACCGGAGTTTACCTGGTGCAAATTCAAACCGATGCGGGCGCGATCTCGAAAAAAGTGCTCGTGCAGCACTAAGTCCTCATATTAATTTTAGGCCGGGGGCCAGTACCTTTCGGTCGGATTTCTAATTTTGCGCCAGTTTATCCGAACCACTCCCCATGCCCAGAGACAGAAGTATCCGTTCCGTGCTGATTATCGGCAGCGGCCCCATTATTATTGGCCAGGCTTGCGAGTTTGATTACTCCGGCTCGCAGGCGGCCCGCTCTTTACGCGAAGAAGGGATTGAAGTGGTGTTGATTAACTCCAACCCGGCCACGATCATGACCGACAAGATCAATGCCGATCATGTGTACCTGAAGCCGCTGGAGAAAAAATCCATCAAAGAAATTCTTGAGAAACACCACATCGATGCGGTGCTGCCCACCATGGGCGGACAAACCGCGCTAAATCTGTGCATCGAGTGCGACAAAGCCGGCATTTGGCAGCACTATGGTGTGAAAATCATTGGCGTGGATATCAAAGCCATTGAAACCACCGAGGATCGTGAGAAATTTCGGTTGAAGATGATCGACCTGGGTATTGGCGTTTGTAGAGGCGCCACCGCCACCTCGTTTCTGCAAGGAAAAGAGATCGCTCAGGAAATCGGATTTCCACTCGTGATTCGGCCCTCCTTTACTTTGGGTGGCACCGGAGGTGGATTTGTTGATAAGCCGGAAGATTTTGATGCCGCGCTCAACCGCGGCTTACACGCCTCGCCCATTCACGAAGTATTGGTGGAGCAAAGCATCATGGGTTGGAAAGAGTATGAGTTGGAGTTGCTGCGCGATAGCAACAAGAACATCATCATCATCTGCTCGATCGAGAATTTTGACCCGATGGGTATCCACACGGGCGACTCCATTACGGTGGCCCCCGCCATGACGCTGCCCGACACCGTGTACCAACGCATGCGCGATATGGCCATTAAGATGATGAACGGCATCGGCCAGTTTGCCGGCGGCTGCAATGTGCAGTTTGCCGTTAACCCGGATAACGATGACATCATCGGCATTGAAATCAACCCCCGCGTATCGCGCTCGTCCGCACTGGCCTCCAAAGCTACCGGCTACCCGATTGCGAAAATTGCCGCCAAGTTGGCGATAGGATACAATCTGGATGAGTTGACCAACGCCATCACCGGAACCACCACGGCTTATTTTGAACCTGCTTTGGATTATGTGATCGTAAAAATTCCGCGTTGGAACTTCGACAAGTTTGTAGGAGCCGATCGCAAGCTCGGCTTGCAGATGAAAGCGGTGGGCGAAGTGATGGGCATTGGCCGCAACTTCCAGGAAGCACTGCAAAAGGCATGTCAGAGTCTTGAAATCAGACGCAACGGCTTGGGTGCCGATGGGAAAGAACTGAATAAGCAGGAAGACTTGCTCTACAGCCTGGCCAACCCGAGTTGGAACCGCCTGTTCCACATCTACGATGCCATGAAACTGGGCATCTCCATGAAAACCATTCAAAAGCTAACGCGCATCGACAAGTGGTTTTTGGAACAGATCTGGGAGTTGGTGGAGCTGGAAAAAGAAATTGGCAAATTCGATCTGGAAACACTGCCCGCCAGCCTGATGCGCACAGCAAAAGAGAAAGGCTATGCCGACCGGCAAATTGCCCACGTCTTGGGCTGCCTGGAGAGCGAAGTGCACGCCAAACGAAAAGAGATGGGCATCCACCGCGTATTTAAAATGGTGGATACCTGTGCCGCTGAGTTTGAGGCAAAAACCGCGTACTACTACAGTACATTCGATAAAGAAAACGAATCGGTAGTAAGCAACCGCAAGAAAGTGGTGGTGCTGGGCTCCGGCCCGAACCGTATTGGGCAGGGCATTGAGTTTGATTACTCGTGTGTACACGGAGTTTTGGCCGCGAAAGAGTGCGGCTATGAAACCATTATGATCAACTGTAATCCGGAAACGGTTTCTACCGATTTTGATATTGCGGATAAATTGTATTTCGAGCCCGTTTTCTGGGAACACATTTGGGATATTATCCAACACGAGCAGCCGGAGGGTGTAATTGTGCAGTTGGGCGGCCAAACCGCTCTTAAACTGGCGGAGAAACTGCACAAATACGGAGTGAAGATCATGGGCACTTCGTTCGAGGCGCTTGACTTGGCTGAAGACCGCGGAAGTTTTTCCACCCTGCTGAAAGAAAACAACATTCCTTATCCCGAGTTTGGTACTGCCCGCGATGCAGACGAAGCGCTGGAAGTTTCCAAGACCATTGGCTTTCCGTTGCTGGTGCGGCCCTCCTACGTGTTGGGCGGCCAGAGCATGAAAATCGTGATCAACGAAAAGGAACTCGAAAATCACGTGATTGAAATCTGGAAGCACATGCCCGATAACAAAGTGCTACTCGATCACTTTTTAGACCGAGCCATCGAGGCCGAGGCCGATGCAATTTGCGATGGCGAGGATGTTTATATCATTGGCGTGATGCAACACATTGAGCCGGCCGGTATTCACTCAGGCGATTCCTATGCGGTGTTGCCACCTTACAACCTGGGCGATTTTGTGGTGAAGCAAATTGAAAGCTATACCAAGCGTATTGCCATAGCATTGCGCACGGTGGGGTTGATCAACATCCAGTTTGCCATCAAAGACGACAAGGTCTATGTAATCGAAGCCAATCCGCGCGCCAGCCGCACGGTGCCGTTCATCTGCAAAGCTTACGATGAGCCGTACGTAAACTACGCCACCAAGGTAATGCTGGGCGATAAGAAGGTGAAGGACTTTCAGTTCAACCCCAAGCGCCACGGCTACGCCATTAAAGTGCCGGTATTCTCCTACAGCAAGTTTCCAGAAGTGAAGAAGGAGTTGGGGCCGGAAATGAAATCCACCGGCGAGGCGATCTACTTTATCGATGATCTGATGGACGATTACTTCCTGAATATTTATGCCGAGCGGAATTTGTATTTGAGCAGGTAACACGCGGCCGGTAACAAACAAAAAAGCCCGCAACGCGCGGGCTTTTTTAGTCTTCACTATTTTCATCTGCCTACCGCGGCACCCGCACTTTGCCAATTTCGGCAATGCGTTTTTCGGCCAACTGAATGGCAGCTTCCTGATTATTGATTCGTTCCTGCTGCGCGTAGTCCATGATGCGCAGTGTGGTATCATAAATTTTTTCGGCCTGGGCATACACACGCTCGCGCTGGTAGTTGCCGAGGTATTCCTGGTACACGTTCATCAATCCACCCGCATTAATTACAAAGTCGGGCGCGTAGGTAATGTTGCGGTCGATGAGTTGGTAGCCGTTCCTCAACTCGTCTTTCAATTGGTTATTGGCAGCACCCGCAATGATGGCACACTTCAGGCGTGGCACGGTGGCATCGTTGATCGTGGCCCCCAGCGCACACGGCGCATAAACATCCACATCCAAATCATAAATCTCTTCCTGGCCTACGGCAACGGCGCCAAACTGCCGTGCCACGCGCGCAACTTTTTCTTCCGAGATATCCGTAATGTAGACGGTTGCATTTTCCTTCCGGAGGTGTTCCACCAAATGCATGCCCACCTGGCCTACCCCTTGAACGGCCACTTTGCGGTGGGAGAGGCTGTCGGTGCCAAACACCCGCTTTGCGCTGGCTTTCATGCCCATGTACACGCCATACGCGGTAACTGGCGAAGGATCGCCACCACCGCCCATCGCTTCCGGCAAGCCGGTAACAAACCGGGTTTCCATGGCGATGTATTCCATGTCGGCTGTTTTCATATTCACATCTTCAGCGGTATAGTATTTTCCGTTCAGGCTGTTCACAAACTTGCCGAACCTGCGCATAAACGCTTCGGTCTTTTGGCGCGTGGCATCGCCCATGATCACGGCTTTACCACCACCGAGATTCAAACCGCTGATGGAGGCTTTGTAGGTCATGCCGCGCGACAGCCGCAACACATCGGTAAGTGCTTCTTCTTCGGTAGCATAGTTCCACATGCGGGTGCCACCCAGTGCGGGCCCAAGCACGGTGTTGTGAATACCGATGATCGCCTTCAGGCCTGTGGCCTCATCGTAGCAGAAAACCACCTGCTCATGCCCCAGGTGCGCGAGCTTGGCAAACAATCCGGTTTGCCCCACTTTTTCGAGTTCTTTAATTTCCATGCCGTTCGCGTTTACGTTTAATGTTTACTTTTACCACCCTTTATTTCCGCAGATTTTGAGGAAATAAACGATCCAAAATTATTCAGTTTTGCCCTTTTTTCAACAGCTAAATCGTTTGCGCTACAAAAACCAAACAATTGTTCGGTTTTCCGTTCCGGCGCCTAATTTTCTTTCATGAAAGAACTTCGCTACCTGAATAAATATTTGTGGAAATACCGCCGCCATTTGATCTGGGGGCTGGTGTTTGTGGTCATTTCCAACCTTTTTCAGATTTATCCCGCCCAATTGGTTCGCCACGCCATCGATCTGGTGGTTGATAATCTGCGCCTCTACCACACCTTGCAAAACACAGCGGCACAGCCCTCGCTGTTCGCAGCTTTTTCAAAAAGCATTTTCCTCTATGCGATTTTGATTTTGGTGATGGCCCTGCTGCGCGGATTGTTTTTGTATTTCGTGCGCCAAACGCTGATCGTGATGAGCCGCTTGGTGGAATACGATTTGAAGAATGAGGTGTTCGATCATTATCAGGCGTTGCCGCTCAGCTTTTACAGGCGCAACAGTACGGGCGATTTGATGAACCGCATCAGCGAGGATGTTGGCCGGGTGCGGATGTACCTCGGCCCGGCCATCATGTACGGGCTCCAGATGATCACGCTTTTTGTGATGTTGATCCCCATCATGTTCGCCATCAGCGCAAAGCTTACCTGGTTTGCGCTCATTCCCTTGCCGTTGCTTTCGATTGGGGTATTTTATGTCAATAACATTATTGAACACCGCTCGGAGGAAATTCAAAAGAGCCAGTCGCGCCTGAGCACGTTTGTTCAAGAGGCTTTTTCCGGTATTCGGGTGCTCAAGTCATTTACGCGCGAGCAGCAATCGGTAAACGACTTTGCCAATGAGAGTAACGAATACAAGCGGCAGTCGCTAAAACTTACGCGGGTGCAGTCGTTGTTTTATCCGCTTATTTTTGGCCTGATCGGGTTGAGCACCATTCTTACGGTGTATGCCGGTAGCGTGGAGGTAATCAACGGCACGCTTACGTTTGGCAATATTGCCGAGTTCATCATTTACGTAAACTTGCTTACCTGGCCGGTAACATCGCTGGGCTACACCAGCAGTTTAGTACAACGCGCAGAAGCATCGCAAAAACGCATCAACGAATTCTTAAAAACAAAAACCGAAATCGTGTCGGAAAAAAATCTTAAAACCGAGATTCGAGGTAAGGTTACGTTTCGCGATGTATCGTTCACCTATCCGGACACGGGGGTGCAGGCGTTGAAGAATGTGTCGTTCGAAATCCATCCGGGCCAATCGCTGGCCATCATTGGCGGAACCGGCAGCGGCAAGAGCACAACATCGGCATTGATTACGCGGTTGTACGACACCAGTAGCGGCAGCTTGCTGATTGATGACGTACCGATTCAGGATTATGAGCTGGTGCACCTCCGAAACCAGATGGGCGTGGTACCGCAGGATGTGTTTTTGTTTAGCGACACCATCTACAACAACATCGGCTTTGGGCTGCAAAAACCGGAAGAAGAAAAAATCATTCAGGCCGCAAAAGATGCAGACGTGTACGAAAACGTGATGGGCTTTCCGCAGGGTTTTGCCACCCGTGTGGGCGAACGCGGCATCACGCTCAGTGGCGGCCAGAAACAACGGGTGTCTATTGCACGTGCCATTGTACGCGAACCTAAAATTCTGATTCTGGATGATGCCCTTTCTGCGGTAGACACCAGCACGGAGAATGCAATTTTGAATGCGCTGAAAAAAATCATGCAGGGCCGCACGTCCATCATTATTTCGCACCGGGTCTCATCTGCCAAGTTGGCGAATAAGATCATTGTATTAGACGATGGCCGAGTCATCGAACAAGGCACGCATGACGAGTTACTGGCGGCCGGTGGCGCTTACGCGGATTTGTACGAGAAGCAAATGGCGGTGGAGGAAGCCCCGGAGTAAGTACGGATGCCAATCTAATTCTTGAACTAAGCGGGATAACAAAACCGCTCGCCCAACTTCATCACTCGGTAAGGTTGATTGAACTCGTGGCAATGGTTTTCAAATTCGGCCGGATCAGCCGTATTGAACTCAAACAAGTCGTAATGGTGCGGCACCACACATCGGGCGCCAATTTGCCGGCCAAGCAGCGCGGCTTCGCGCGCATCTAAATTGCCGGCCACGCCCCGAGACGGCACATTGCCATTGATCGGTAAAAACGCGACATCTACCTGATAGGGCCGAAGCAACTCCACCATGCCATCGTACCACAACGTATCGCCACTGTGGTACACGCAGAAGTTTCCGAAACGAACCACAAAACCCATGAACTTACAGCGGCCGTGAGCATCGCGCTCGATGGTGTTGTGGGCCGCGGGCACACCAATAAACTCCCAGGCTCCAACTTGAACGCTGTCGCCATCGGAGAGGCCAACGGGAAAGGAAGTTTCACATTTCACACGCTCGCACACAAACGCGCGATTGGCTTCAGGAATCACAAACTGAAGCTGCGGATTCACCCGAAGCAGCGGCTGCAGCGTCTCACCATCTAAATGATCGGTATGATTGTGGCTGCTGGTCACCACATCCATCATGTCTAACAAGTGCGGCTCAATCACCAACTCACTCATGCGTACATGTGGCTTGGCGGTGTTGGCGTATTTGCGGGTGAGCGAGTCGGACAAATACGGATCGAACAACAGGCACGAGCCATTCCACTGAATGAAGAAACCGCTCTGGCCCAGCCACCAAACATCAAAGGCATCCGCGCGGCCGTGTTTTTTCGCCTGCCGGATTTCCTGCGCAAGTGCAGCGCCTTGTTGTACGGGCTTGATCACGGTCAGCCGAGTTTCGCGCGCATGCGCTTGGCGCCCTTGACCATGTTGGCCAGCTTTTGGCGCGATGCCCACCGCGCAGTTTGGCTCAGTCCGCAGTCGGGTGCCACAGCCAACTTCGGGGCGGGCACGTATTTCAATACGCGTTCAATGCGATCCACCACATCTTGTTCCGTTTCAATGTAGTAGCTCTTCACATCGATAATCCCTACCGCCACATCCATTTTTTCGGCAAACGGTGCGAGCAGTTCAATCTCCGCAAATTCGCGGTTGGCCATTTCGATGTGCACTTCGTTTACCGAGAGATTTAAAAAATCCGGCAACATGGGTTTGAGGCTGCGATAACCCACCGGCCGCCCCTTGAAGTTGCCAAAGCACAAATGGGTGGATAGCCGGCATTTGCCGACCACACTGTGCACCGTGCGATTAAATATATCGACAAAGCGTTTTGTGTCTTCTTTGTAGGCGTAGCAACTCATGGAAGGTTCGTCCACCGTAATCTCGGTGCAGCCCGCAGCTACCAAATCTTCCAACTCCTTCTTCACCAACGGCAACAGCGCCTCGGTGATGGCGTAGCGGTCTTTATACTTTTCGTTGGGAAGCAGGCGGCCGCTTAACGTGTACGGGCCGGGAATACTCGCCTTGAGTGTGGGCCCGGCGGGCGCCAGTTTTTTTAAACGCAAAAATTCCTTTACCGCACCCAGGCCATGAGGCGCGGTAAGGGTATCTACAATTGAATTTTTGCCGCGTTGGTCGTGAGCGGCAGGGCCGAATTTGCGCAGCTCATCGGTGTTCTCTTTAATCCCCGTAAGGTACCCATAGAACGACAGGTTGAAATCCAGCCGTGTTTGCTCGCCATCGGTAATCACATCCAAACCCGCGGCCACCTGGTCGTGAATGGCGGCAATCACTGCATCCTCAATCAGCTCTTCGCGGTCTGCATTTCCAAATTCGTGCAGGTGCCGGACGGAGAATTCCAGCCAGCCAGGAAACGGATAGCTGCCAATAACGGTAGTGAGAATGGGGTGCGGTTGCATAGCTTTTTATTTTTTGGGTGATCCTACGTGTGCGTACAATTTGGCCAGCCGATGGGCGTGTTCATCGTAGGCGTTTTCGAAAATTTCGGTGGCGCGTTCTTTGCCCACTACGTTGGCGGCCACCAACACGTTGGGCGGTTGGCCTGCTTCGGTAAGCAGGCGTGCCACCTCGGCTTTGATGGTGTTTATGAGAAGAACGCCCCCGACAGACGATCCGGGCGAGACGGGTGTAATGAGATTGGGGATTTGAATCATGGCATCGCCCACGGGCGCGCCGGTATCAAGAATCAGATCACTAAAGTCGCTCAGCTTTTTTCCATCGGCTCGCTTGCTATCGCTTTTTGCAGAATGCTGCTTCGTGAGAATTGAAACAACCTTTACTTTTTTTCGCTGAAACAACTCCGCCATTTCAACCGGCACTACGTTCGTGCCGCTGGAAGAAATCACCAGTGCACAGTCGGTGGATTGCAGATCGAAGTTGCGTAGAATTCGTTCGGCCAGGCCGGAAACATTTTCCAGAAACATCGCCTGGCGTTGTCCGTTGGCGCCCACCACCAGATTGTGAAAGGTGAGCGACAATTCAACAATGGGATTAAATCCCGGAAAGGAGCCGTAGCGCGGCCACATTTCCTCCACCATCATGCGGCTGTGGCCGGAGCCAAACACATGCACCATGCGGCCCGCACGGATGGAATCAGCAAACCAGCTGGCTGCTTGCTCGATGCTGGCTTTTTGTTCCTGTACCGTGTTAAGAATACCGCGGCATTTTTTCAGATATTGATCAATTACACTCATGGTTCACGAAGATTTGGAAAGCGCAAAAGCGGCAGCCCCGATGGCTCCGGAGGCATCGGAGAAATGAGCCAAGGCAAGCGGAGTTTTTTTGCCGCCCGGTTGCCACTCGTACAAGTCGAGAAATGCCTGAAGTGGATGCAGTAGATCTTTTCCAGCCCGCGAGATGCCGCCTCCGATGATGACTACTTCGGGCGACAGAACATTGATGAAAGAGCCAATCGCAATCGCCAACTTACGCAAGGCATCCAGCCACAGCCACGTGGCAAACACATCGCCTTGCTGGTGGGCGGTAACCAAATCCCACGTAGTTTGAAACTGCCCGAGCGAGCGTTGTTGGATGGTTAGGTTGCCAATGGCATCTTCCAAACTGCCGGGCATGCGTGTTACATCGGCGAGATGAGTGCCACTATCAACCGTAACGTGGCCGAGGTGACCGGCCATTTGGTGCAGCCCTTGATACAGTTGGCCATCGATCAAGATGCCACCACCTACGCCGGTGCCCAGTGTGAGCAAGATGGCGTGGCGACAGTTGCGCGCGGCTCCGTAGCGAGCTTCGGCCATGAGCGCAGCATGCGCATCGTTCAAAACAAAAACGCGCTGACCCACCAGCGTACTCCAGTTAAAGTTTTCAAGTCCGGGTAACCGGCCTGGCATAAACGCAATGCATGAGTTGTCTGCACTGGCCAGCCCGGGAGCCGATAACCCAATCGACTTTATCTCCGGATCGATGCGCAGAAATTCCTGAATCGTTTGCCGAATGGCACCTTTCCAGGAACGGTCGTCTGGTTCGTTGGTCTCGCCCCGCCATTCACGCATCACCGCTCCGGTGTCATCCATCAACACTGCTTTGATGTTGGTGCAACCCAGATCGATGCCGATGACATGTTTGCTCATAAACGATAGCGTGGTGTTAGCGTGGACTTGTTTTAAAGATAACGATTTGGCATTGTGAAAAAGCGGGTGTTGTTTTTACATCGGAATCTGTCCTTCGCTCACATCCCAACCCCCGTCTACCGAGAAAACCTGACCGGTTGTAAACTTCGAAAAATCCGAAAGAAAGTAAATCGCAGCCCCATCCAAATCTTGGGGTTGCCCCATGCGGCCACCTTCCAGCGGCTGTTTCGTTTTGATAAACGCCTGAATGCGCTGATCGTTCGCGGCACGCTGCGCCATGGGCGTTTCTACGAGCGCAGGGGCAAGTGCATTGATGCGAATATCTTCCTTTGCGTAATAGGCGGCCAGCGAGCGGGTAAGGCCGCTCACAGCGGCTTTGGCGGCTGCATAGGCGTGGGTAACAAAAAATTCGGGCGAGGGTGAATAGGCCAGCACCGAGCTCATGTTGAGAATGGTGCCGCCCGAACCCTGTTGCTGGAATACGCGCACCGCAGCCTGGTTGGAGAGCATCAGCGCGGTGAGGTTCAGTTCCAGCGTTTTGTTCCATCCTTCCAGCGAAAGAGCATGTAGTGGCCCATCGCCAAAAGCTCGCCCGCTGCCACCGGCCACGTGGTACAATCCATCAAACCCACCCCAGGTTTCCTGGCACTTTTTGATGGCAAGTACAGCCGTATTTTCGTCCGTAGCATCACCTTCCATTGCCTGGGCTGCTTCGCCCAGCGTGACCTGCGCAGCGGCTACACTGTTTGCCTTGCGGCCGACTACCACCACGCGTGCGCCTTCGCGAATACACGCCTGCGCAGCCGAGAGCCCAATGCCGGCGGTGCCACCTATGATTACAATCCGTTTTTCTGCTAGCCAACGCATACGCGAAAGATAAGATTTATTGTCCTTAAATTCGTGCGCTTTGCGATCAACATGCGTTGGATTAAAGTTTTTGAATCGTTCGAACAAGCGGAAGCAGCGTTGCCTGCCGGACAACCACGCGAATGGATACTAGAGAGCCGCTCGCTGTGCTTGGTGCGAACAGAAGATCGCCTGCTGGTAGTGAGCAACCGCTGTACACACAATGGCGAACAACTCAGCAAGGGCCGCATCAACGCCTATGGCGAAATTGTTTGCCCCTGGCATGGCTACCGGTTTCAACTGACTACCGGGCGTGAGTGTGGTGAGCGTTCGCGCGATCTGGAGACCTTTCCGGTTCGGGCGGCTGCCGATGGAATTTATGTGGGCATGTAATACCTTGCGAAGATGGACGTTAGCAGTTGCATGTGGCGGATTTGCGTTTTGTTTTTGGGTGCCGGGCCGTTATGGGTGTCGGCCCAAACGCATCCACTGTTAAGTCAGCTTAAGATTACGGAGGCGGTACCGCCAAAACTGTTGGCGGCAAAATCAGTCGTGTTGTATGCGCCCTCGTACAATCCAAAGGAGTTACAACAAATGCAACAGGCGTTTCAGCAAATCGGGATTGATGCGGTGTCCTACTATCCGGCCGACTGGGTGCTGGCCAACACCGATGTAGCAGCCGCTTTTGCTGCGGCCTGGAACGAACGCGGCATTGCGCTGATGGTGCTGGCCGAAAAAGAAGGCACCCGGTACCAATTATACTTTACACCGTACAACGGCAAAAAGACCTTGATCGATAAAGACCAAGCGGCCTGGGGCGTGGGCCACGAGGTGTTGAACGAATTGTTGCTGGATGTGTACCGTGATGCGTGGGCCAAACAGAAAAAAGAGAACCTCCTGATTAACTCTTTTCCTGAAACGGGTGCGCTGCCCGAATTCATTGAAGGGAGACGAATGGAATTGTATGCGCTGGACTTGAAAGTGGATTACCTGGCCGTTCCGCTCACCAACGACTCCACCATCAACCAGCAGTTACGCGAATTTTTTCAGCAGCAGTATCCATTTCGCTACAAATTCGTGCGCCTGTCGGAGAACGAACGCGACCTACGCAGGCAAGGCTTCCACTTTATTCTCAAGCAAATGTACGGTCGGGGCGAGGCACTTCGCCAGGTACTTCAGTACGATATGACCAAGAAAGAAAAATCGTACGCATCCACCACCTACCCGAACGGGCTTTCGCAGATAAAAATGATTCCCCCGGAACGGCCGGTGTTTAAATTTTATTTCAAACAGATTGAGTCGGGCCACGTGTACCTGGGCGCCCGTTGGGATGCTGACGAAGAACTACTCCCGGCCTTGCGCAATCACATCAAGGCGCTAAAGGCAGAATTGAAAATCGAGTAGTCGATCAACAAATCTCTTTTTTCGTTACGCGGATTTTTTCGAGCGGGTAAGCAGTACGATAAATAAGATGATCGCTGCCACGGCCCAACCATTGAAATCGAAAAAGGAAAAATCCATATCAAAAGCATCGTGATGCGACCAACCAAACAACATCGAGAAGAAGCCCTTTACCGCCCAGGCGATCGCTCCGAAAAGCCCACCAATCAATCCAAAAACTAAACCCACTAGCCCGCCTAACAAACCTACGATCAGTCCAAAAAAACCTATTCCCAAACCAAACCAGAGCGGGAAGGTTAGCACCAGAATAACGATAACCAGGGCAGAGGACGTGCGCATACGGCAAGGGGTTTTGCACCAACGCGCAAAAATCATTCACAAAATTAAAACCACTTAAAACCGCAAAAATTTGCGGTCGCCATTGAATAGCTGATCAAAAGCGAACAGCATTTTTGCCGCAAGTGTACATTTTCGTCCACTGAACTGAATGTGTGAGAAATCTTCCCGAAGCCGGGAATAAAACCGTGGGCACAATTGTCTAATCAGTGAAGCAAGTGAATGAAGCCAATTGAAGACGATGAGTTGATTGAGCGAGCCCGCGTTGGCGATTTAGGGGCATTCAAGACACTTATCAGTCGTTATGAAGGTCGTGTAGCCGGAATTGTAAAAGGTATGTTGGGTCCGGCTGCCGAGGTGAAGGATATAGGCCAAGAGGTATTTATCCGCTTTTACGAGTCGTTGGAGCAGTATCGGGGGGAATCGAGTCTGGGCACCTACCTCTCGCGGATCGCTATGAATTTGTCGCTGAACGAATTGAAACGAAGAAAGCGCACTTTCTGGTTTTTTTCATCGGATGAAACTGCGGCTCGACACCAGTCGGTACCGGAAGGGTTGGATCTGAAAGAGGCTTTACAGCGCGCATTTCAGAAGTTGGAACCTGAGTTTCGGTCGGTGGCAACACTTCGGTTAGTAGAAGGCTACACTACCAAAGAAACCGCTACGATCTTGAAGATACCCACGGGCACGGTGCTTTCGCGGCTGGCGCGGGCACAGAAGAAATTAAAAGAGATGTTACATCATCAACTGAACTGATATGTTTTCTACACCTGAAGATTTGTATTTGCATTCGCTGGACGCGTCATTAACAACCGACCAGCAAGCGAAAGTGCGCGCAGCGTTGGAGGCAGATGCCTCATTTGCGCGCACGGCGGTTCAGTACCAACGCCTCCGGCAAGGGCTCTTGCGAAGGGAAGCCGACACTTTCGGAGTGTTTTTCCCTGAAACGGTGGTTCAACGAATCAGGAACCTGAAAGACGCCCTCGACTACCAGATTATCTTGTTCGTGAGGCGCTACCAACTAGCCGCTTGGGGCATTCTGGTGGCACTGCTCATCCTCAATCTGGCGTTGGCAGATCAGTTGTCGTTTCCTTCGGTCATGGGCATGGAGGAGACCGCTGCCGAAGAAGTACTTACGTTCGATTTTTTTAGAGACTTAACTCATTAACCGATGACAAACGAAAGAAAAAGAGCGATCATCATCGTGGTGGTAACCCTGCTGGCAGGCATCCTGATCGGAGCATTGGGGCAAGCTATGCTGGCGAAAAACTATCACCGTTTTGGCGACCGATCACGGATGGAAGGGCGGGGTCAACCCGATGTGCGGGCCAAAAGACGCTTCGCGGAAAAGGTGTACCAGGTGGCGGAAGCTACCGAAGCCCAAAAACTGGCGTTAAAACCAATTTTGGATCGGTCCATGACCCGGTTTGATTCCCTTCGCACCGGCTTCGAAACATCTGCAAAAGCCAACTTACAGGCGCTTTTTGTGGATATGGAAGGCATTCTGGAACCCGGCCAAATACAGGAGTTGAAGACCTATTTCGAAAAAAGGGAGGGTGATCGGGGTAGGCGATAACGCTGAATGGAAAAAAAATACCCCTCGTCAGGCTGGATGGCCTTCGATGGATTTCAGGCAGCCATGCCAAACATAGTACGTTGTTTAAGGTTTCCATTGCGAATTAATTCCAAACATGAGAATTTCATTAACACTATTTAACATTTTCTTTGCTTTTGCTGTTTTTGCCCAGTCTCCTGAGCAAAAGGGTTCCGGTCGCCTTAGTGGCACCGTGGTGGACGAAAGCAACAAGCCCGTGGAATATGCCACCGTTGCGTTGCTAGACATTACAACCAACAAGCCGGTAGATGGAACAGTGTGCGATGAGAAGGGCAAATTCACCATCAAAAATATTGCGGAAGGTCAGTTTAATGTAGCCATCAGTTTCGTAGGGTATAAAACCATCCAAAAAGGTCCGTTTAAGTTTGCCGCACGCACCGACTTGAATCTGGGCACGGTAAAGCTTGAAAGCGAGGCCCAAGTGTTGAACGAGGTGGTGGTGGAAGGCAAAAAAGAACTGATCGAAGAGCGGGTAGACCGCACTATTTATAATGCCGAGAACGATCAAACCACAAAAGGGGGCGATGCCTCTGATGTGTTGCGCAGGGTGCCGCAACTAACGGTGGATTTTGACGGGAACGTAAGTTTACGAGGCAGCCAGAATGTACAGGTGCTGATCAATAATAAGCCCTCCACCATTGTGGCCAGCTCCATCGCGGATGCATTGCGCCAGATTCCGGCCGATCAAATCAAAACCGTGGAGGTGATTACATCGCCCTCGGCCCGCTACGATGCCGAAGGTTCGGCAGGGATTATCAACATCATCACCAAAAAGAATACGTTGCAGGGCCTTACACTTAACGTGGATGCAGGTGTAGGTTATCGCGGTTCTAATCTGGGCTTGAATGGCAACTATCGAAGAAAGAAAATGGGCTTCTCGTTGGGCGGTTTCGGACGCGCTCAGTACAACGTAGATGGCAGCTTCGAAAACTTTCAAAACAACCTGGCCAGTGGTATCCAAACCGTTCAACGGGCCGGCAACCGCAGCGAAGGGATTTTTGGAAACTACAACCTGGGTTGGGATTATGACATCAACGAGAAAAACTCCCTAGCCGCCAGTGTGCGTTTTGGATTGCGCAACAATTTCAACTATCAGGATAATCTGCGTTCCGAGTCGTTCCTGAACAACACACTGTTAGGCAGCAGCTTGCGAAACGTGCGCACGCAGGATCTCTCCAACAACGTGGATTTGAACCTGAGCTACACCAAACAGTTTAAGAAACCCCAGCAGGAGTTAAGCTTCCTGGCCTTGTACAGCCGCAACGATCGCAACAACGATTTCACCAATTCTATTCTGAATTCTACTACCGAACAGGTTATTCAACGTCTCAAAAACCTGAACGATGGTTTAAACGAAGAAATGACGCTGCAAATTGACTATCAAACCCCGCTGGGAACCAACCAGATGGTGGAGTTTGGTGCGAAGGATATTCGCAGAAAAGTGTTTAGTGATTTCTCTTACTTCACCGCAGCGGGCGAGAATGGCGATTTTGTTCAGGATAACAGTGCTGCCCGCACCAACAATCTGAACTACAATCAAGATGTAGCTTCTGCCTATGTGTCGCACACATATAGTTCCAAGACCGGCTATGGATTAAAATCCGGGTTACGGTATGAGTTCACGACCATTAACGCATTCAGCCGCACGGAAAAAGATATTCCCATTCCGGAGTACGGGGTATTGGTGCCAAGTTTGAACGCATCGAAGAAACTGAAGAAAGGAACGGTAAAGGCCTCCTACAACCGCAGGATTCAACGCCCGGGTATCCAGTTCTTGAATCCTAACCGGCAAGATCAAAACCCATTGAACGTAACCATCGGTAACCCGGTACTCGATCCGGAGTTCACGAACAACTACGAAGTGGGTTACAGCACGTTCATCAAAGGAACATCTTTGAACTTCACCGGCTTTGTTCGCAATTCCAATAATGCAATCCAAAGCATCCGCACGTTCTCGGCCGACACCATCATCACCCGGTATGCTAACATTGGGCAAGAAAATGCGTACGGTATGAGCTTCTTCACGAACGTAACGATTGGCAAACTTTCGTTGAACGGG
>JBIIVI010000195.1:0-6848 GCA_044339555.1 Cyclobacteriaceae bacterium
ATAACACAGTTTAGTTAGGTGTAGGGTAAATATAAAGGAGGTTTCTTTTTAAACAAACCCCCTTTATGCCGGAATCTGCCGCCGTTGCGCGAAAGTGACTATAAGTTGAACAAACCCGCGTTCAACGCCTGCAAGGCCTCGGCTTTTTTATCGGTAGGTAACAATACGGAAATATTGTTGTGGCTGCCGCCAAAAGACACCATGCGCACGGGAACGGTGCCCAGCGCGGCAAAGACTTCGTTGAGAACGCCTTCGCGCTCCGCTATGCGGTTGCCCACGATGCTCACAATGCTTTGGTGATGATCTACTTCAATCGTGCCAAATGCCTGCAACTCTTTTTCGATTTCTGCCAAATGGCGAGCGTCATCAATGGTAACCGATACCGCCACTTCGGAGGTCGTCACCATATCAATCGGAGTTTTGAACTTCTCGAACACCTCAAAAATCTTGCGCATAAAGCCGTAGGCCAACAACATGCGAGACGATTTGATGTTGATGGCGATGATGTTGTCTTTCGCTGCGATGGCTTTGAACTGGATGGCGGTGGCTTTGTTGCTGATAAGCGTTCCAAATGCTTTCTCGTCCATCGTATTCTTTAACCGCACGGGCACTTCGTATTTCTGAGCCGGCACAATGGTTGAGGGATGCAGGATTTTGGCTCCAAAGTAGGCCAGCTCCGAGGCTTCATCGAACGTTAACTCGGCAATCGGCACCGTTTTCTTCACCACGCGCGGATCGTTGTTGTGCATGCCATCGATGTCCGTCCAGATTTGGATTTCTTCGGCCCGAATGGCCGCGCCAATCAACGAGGCGGTGTAGTCGCTGCCACCACGTTTCAAGTTGTCGATTTCATTCAGGTGATTGCGACAGATGTAGCCTTGGGTAACCAGAATGTCCACCTGGCTCATATTGTCGATTAATGGCTTGAGGCGGGCACTGATTTTATCGAGTTCGGGCTCCTGATTTTCATCGATCGACATGAAATGGAGCGCGGGTAACAGGCGCGAAGGGATTTTGCGTTCCTGCAGGTGGTGGTAAAATAGTTCGGTAGAGATCAATTCACCCTGGGCCAGCAACTCGCGGTAGCTGCGATCGTCAAACCGGCCGGCCGCCAGCAATCGAAACAAGCTGAAGTAGCGGCTTACGATTTCCTCGCCAATGGCGCGATACGCTTCTGAGGAATAGAGATCACGAATGAAATTAATATAATGCTTTTCTAAATCGGCCATTTCCTGTGCGGCTTCCGATTGACGGCCCGCCAATAGGTGATCGCCCATGCGCACCAGTGCGTTCGTGGTGCCGCTCAAGGCGGAAAGCACCACCATCTTTTTTCCGGGCATTCCCAAAACCAACTCTGCAATTTTTTTCATGCGCTCCGGCTTTCCCACCGAAGTACCGCCAAACTTCACCACCAGCATACCTGTAAAAATTAAGGGTGCAAAAATAAAGCAGGCGAACGTATTCCGCCCGCCCGCCTCTCAATAATCCACCAATATTTTCTAAGAGTCGCTCAGCGCTTTCATGTCGATATCGCGAACGGTTGTCTGGCGTACAGCCACCTCCAGCTTGCGTGCAACCCCGCGAATGGCGGCAAAACGCCCCGTTTCGTCTAAGCGAACAAAGACCAAATCATAACTGCCCTCGGGCAAAAATCCCACTTGAAATCGTTTCACACTTACCGAAGCTGCATCAACCGCTTGACCAAATCGGATACCATTCTTCAACTCCGCTTCGCTGAGCGCGAACGTGCCGGCTTTATAAACAAAAACCCGCAAGTCTTCTTCCGCGGCTACGTTGGTAAGGCGTCCGGATAATCCACCGGTATCGTTTACATTAACCACACGCACTTCGGGCACGAATGAAAACGCCTGCGAAGCGGCCGGTATTATCGATTTGCGAACGTCTACCATCAGGTTGTAATCGGCTACGGTGCGCTCGGATACATTCATCTCGCCCGGAAACGTAAACGAATTGGCTCCACCCGAAATTTGGATCGAACGACTTTCGCCTGATTTGAAATCAACCGTGCTTACCGGACTACGCAACACCGCACTTCGGGGGTCCGCCATCAACACCGATACACGAAACTCCGTGTACAACCCCGGGTCGATAAACTGATCAATGAGAATAAAAGAACTCCCACCTTGCAACTCCAACAAGTTAACACCTACCGGCTGATCGAAACCGCGGAGTGAACGCCAGGTTCCATCTCGTTTCGCCTCCACCCCGGTCACAATCAGGTTAACTCCGGTGATGGCCGGATCATCCATGAGTGTTCCAGAGATGGAAAGTCTTACCCTGCCTTTTAAATCCAACTGATCGGTACAACCCATAAAAACCACCGCCGCTGTTGCGAGTAAAAGGGTGATGTTTGTTTTGTAGTTCATGGCAACTTTAGGTATATCAAAAAAAGACCCAAAAGGCGAACTGCCTCAAGGATACTCTGAATACCCTAACCTACAACTAGTAACCAACTGGTTTTCTGAGTCTTCGCCCAGCGCACACTAAGCCGCCATGAACTGCTGTGAGCGCCTTTAAACGAATAAAGCCTCCCAAATTGGGAGGCTTTATTCCTCGAATTCCGAAGGATTACTTCTTATCGTTCACTTCTTCATATTCCACATCGCTCACGTCATTGGCATTGGCATTGCCACCGGCATCCGCGCCCTGAGCTGCCCCCTGACCGGGAGCACCTGCCTGGGCACCGGCTCCGCTGGCCGCGTACATTTCTTGCGAGGCCGCCTGCCACGCGTTGTTCAGATTTGCCAGGGCGGTTTCAATGCCCGCCAAATCTTTGGCCTGATGCGCAGCCTTGAGTTTCTCCAACGCGCTGGTAATCGCGCTCTTGTTGCCGTCCGAAAGCTTGTCGCCAAACTCCTTCAGTTGCTTCTCGGTTTGGAAGATCATGGAGTCCGCCTGATTTACTTTCTCCGCCTGCTCTTTCACCTTCTTATCGGTATCGGCATTGGCTTGCGCCTCTTGCTTCATGCGCTGGATTTCAGCGTCTGTCAAACCACTGGATGCTTCAATGCGGATCTTCTGCTCTTTGCCGGTGCCTTTGTCTTTTGCAGACACATGCAGAATACCGTTAGCATCAATATCGAAAGTTACTTCGATCTGCGGCACACCACGCGGTGCTGGCGGAATGCCATCCAGATGGAAGCGGCCGATCGTGCGGTTGTCCTTCGCCATCGGGCGTTCGCCCTGTAATACGTGGATTTCTACCGAAGGCTGGCTATCCGCGGCAGTTGAAAATACTTCCGACTTTTTGGACGGGATGGTGGTGTTTGACTCAATCAGGTTGGTCATCACTCCACCCAACGTTTCAATGCCCAGCGACAGCGGGGTAACATCCAACAGCAGCACGTCTTTCACATCGCCGGTTAACACACCACCCTGGATAGCAGCGCCAACGGCAACTACTTCATCCGGATTCACGCCTTTTGAAGGCTTCTTGCCGAAGAACTTTTCCACTTCTTCCACAATGCGCGGCACGCGGGTAGAGCCACCTACCAGAATAACCTCATCAATTTCGGACACCGACACGCCCGCATCTTGCACGGCCTTGCGGCACGGTTCCAGCGTTCTGCGTACCAGGTCATCAATTAACTGCTCAAACTTTGCGCGAGAGAGTTTTCGCACCAAGTGCTCCGGCACACCGTCAATCGAAGTGATGTACGGCAGGTTAATCTCCGTTTCTTGCGAAGACGATAATTCAATTTTTGCTTTTTCAGATGCTTCCTTCAGGCGTTGCAACGCCATCGGGTCTTTGCGTAAGTCAATGTTTTTCTCACCCTTGAACTCCTCGGCCAACCAGTTCATGATGCGCTGATCGAAGTCATCACCGCCAAGGTGCACATCACCGTTGGTGGACTTCACTTCAAACACGCCATCGCCTAATTCCAACACAGAGATATCGAACGTACCACCGCCAAGGTCGTACACGGCAATCTTCATGTCTTTGTTTTTCTTATCCAACCCGTACGCCAATGCTGCGGCGGTAGGTTCGTTAATGATGCGTTTTACATCCAGCCCGGCAATCTGCCCGGCTTCTTTGGTAGCCTGACGCTCGGCATCGTTAAAATACGCCGGTACGGTAATCACCGCCTCCGTAATGGTTGTACCCAAGTAATCTTCGGCAGTGCTCTTCATTTTCTGAAGAATCATCGCTGAAATTTCCTGAGGGGTGTAGAGCCGGTCGCCAATGCGCACGCGCACGGTATCGTTCGCGCCTTTTTCTACCTGATACGGTACCCGTTTCGACTCCTCGCCGGTTTCATCATACTTCTTGCCCATGAAACGCTTGATGGAGTACACGGTATTTCTGGGATTGGTAATCGCCTGGCGTTTGGCCGGATCGCCCACCTTGCGTTCGCCTTTCCCGTTGTCTAAAAAACCAACGATGGAAGGGGTGGTTCTACGCCCTTCGCTGTTGGCGATCACCACAGGTTCATTGCCTTCCATGACGGCAACGCACGAGTTGGTGGTTCCTAAGTCAATGCCAATTATTTTACCCATATGTATGTCGTTAAAAATTCGTGTTCTAATCCTCGGTGCTGGTGTCAATCATTATGCCATGAAGCCCCAGGCTGCCAAAAAGTGACAGAGTGGCATGGATACAGTGGATCGACAACATAAAAGCCGACATCAGTGCTCAGCGGTGGCTGGGATTGGGTTTTTGATGAAAACTCCCAAAAGCGAACTGGCTACGTTAATCAGAAAAAAGAGCAGCGAAAATGTAACGGCCACCTCCTGCGAAATACCCAAATATTGTGCGGCAAACACGAACACCAGTTCGCGCGCACCCAAGCCTCCGATGGTAACCGGAAAAAGAGTGGCTAAGGAAGAGAGCAAGAACACCAAACTGTATTCGATCCAACCCGTTTCTACCTGCAGGGCCGCCAAAAGCACCCATGCCTGGATTACCTGAATCCCTTGTACCGCCAACGACAGCACCAGCGATGGCGTGAAAATGGAAAGACTATCGCGAAAAAAAAGGTAAAGAAACCCAAGCCAGGCGGGAATGGCCGCTAGCAGCGCAATCCCTGCTAAGGTGTAAAAGTGGTTGGGCAAAACTCCACTTGTCATCATCAGAAACACGAGCGCCAGTATCAGCAACGCCACCACCCCACTGATCCGATCCAAAAGCAAGCCCACAATAACTTGACGCAGGGGTGCTTTGGTTTTTTCTCGCAGAACAATTGCTTTATAACCATCGCCCCCGATTCCACCGGGAAGAAACAAATTGTAAAACATGCCCTGGAAGTACAAGCGCAGGTTGTATGCAGTTGGCAGCGAAATGCCAAGCACCGCCAAAATGCGTTGCAGGCGGAGGGCACTTACTACTTTTGAAAGGTTATAAAGCGCCCACGCTGCCACTAAAAAATACCAAGGCACCCGGCTTGCCAATTGCAGCGTAGTTGCCCAATCGATTTGCCGAAACACAATCGCCAGTGCCAGCGCACTTAGTCCCAGCTTTACAACCAGCTTAAGGGCCGCTGTCAGGCGCGGCTGCTGTTGTGTGAACTTCTTTAATGGTGTAAGTAGTTTTGTGCTGCGACTCATAGTAAATCCGCATCATTAGTTCGGCAATCAAACCAAAAGTTAAAAACTGAAGGCCGGCCAACACCAACGTGATGCCTAAAATCAAAAGTGGTCTGCCCCAAATATCCTCGCCAATGATTTTCAAGATAAGGAGGTAGAGATTAATCAAAAAACCAATCGCGAGGCAGACAAAACCCACAGGCCCGAAAAAATGAATGGGCCTGCGAAAGTATTTCTGGAAGAAAACCATTAGCAACAAATCACTGGCAACTTTTAGCGTGCGACCCAGCCCATACTTGGATCTGCCGTGGATGCGCGGATGGTGGCGGACTTCTACATCGGTGATGCGGGCGCCCTGCAAGACTGCCAGGATCGGAATAAACCGATGCAGCTCACCATATAATCCCAGGTTCTTGGCCACACTCTTGCGGAACACCTTTAAGGTGCAGCCGTAATCGCGGATCGTGACGCCCGTGAGATTACGGATCAACCGATTGGCAATTTTGCTGGGTAGTTTACGCAGCAGTCCGTGGTCATGGCGATTCTTCCGAAAGCCCGCTACCACATCCCACTCCTCATCGCGTAGTTTCTTCAACATCATGGGAATGTCGGCCGGGTCATTTTGCAGGTCGCCATCCAGCGTCACGATATAATCGCCATTGGCCGCTTCGATGCCAGCCGCCATGGCCGGTGTTTGCCCGAAATTCCGGCTCAAGACCACCAACTTCACGCGTTCATCCCGTAAGGCCTTGATTTTTTTCGCCGTCTGGTCGCTCGAACCATCATCCACCAAAATGATTTCGTAGTGCAGCCCGTTCAGCGCCTGATGAATCTGATGAACAAGCGGAGTTACATTGTCCTCTTCGTTTAACAGGGTAACCACCAGCGACAGTTTTTCCACAGTAAAAATTTCGGGCCAACATTACGCAACACCACCCTCAATAAAAAGCGACCGGGCACCTAGCCGCATTTTTATTTTAAACTTTTAACAATTCTATAACATTCAAACCCGCATCTTGCCCACAAATAAACGAAATGCCCGGTTTTGAGCGTATGCGATTAATAGTATTGGTAGCCCTCGCCTTACTGGTTTACGGAGCTAACTTTTGGGGTACATCCATCTATGTATTGGACGAAGCCAAAAATGCCGGCTGCGCGATGGAGATGTGGCAGGAAGGCAAGTATGTAGTACCCACATTTAACAACGAGCTGCGTACTGACAAGCCGCCGCTGCATTACTATTTCATGATGGCCGCGTACCAGCTTTTTGGAGTGACGCCATTCGCGGCACGTTTGTTTTCGGT
>JBIIVI010000196.1:0-6839 GCA_044339555.1 Cyclobacteriaceae bacterium
AATCTATTTAATCAGCAACTTCTGCGTCAGTTAAAGCTACAGTCGGGCGAATACAGCGGGTCGCGTTCCGTTGTGCATGCTGCCGCGACCAATTTTAGTGGTGATCAGTTTGTGGTAGGCATGCAGGAAGTTTTTATCCCTACAGGGGGCATGCAAGGTCGGAATCAACCGGAACGAAGAAATGTGTTGATTAGCTACGATTGGGTTTCAGGCCAGGAATACAAACGAATCCCTACACGATTTAGGGCCGATGACATGGCATTTGCTCCAGGCTTTGTGGCCTTGCTAAGTACCGATACGCGATCTATTTCCATCTACAATCTGGAGCGTGGTGAAATAGGCAATAGCGTTGCGGTGGATGAAAAACCACTATGCGTAACATTTTCAGACGACTATCGATACCTGGGCGTTGGCACTGCTGGGGGCAATCTTTCGGTGTATGAAATCATCCACAACAATCCGGTTGCCATCACAATCGTGCAGCCCAAACTGAGTAGAAACATTAGCGAAGAAATCGTGCACGAGTCGAAGACCCAAATTACCGGTGTGGTGGAAGGCACCAGTCCAGTTACGCGAGTGCTGGTAAATGGTGAAACCGTTTCGCGTAGTAAAGACTTCTCAACTGAAGTAGCTTTGATCAAAGGGAAAAATCGAATTCGCATCGAAGTTGAACACCCAGACCGGTCCATCACCGAGAAAGATATCTTTCTGACTAGCGAACCAGCCGGTCCACAGCCAAAGGAAACGGCAGCAAAAAACGCAACGGGCAGGCGATACGCCCTAGTCATTGGCAACGCGGCCTACACCCAGACAGCAAAACTGACTAACACAGTGAACGATGCTAAGAGCATGGAGGCAACACTCAAGGAAATGAACTTCGAAGTTCAAACGTTGCTGAACGCGAGCTATGAGCAAATGAAGAATGCGGTTTACGAGTTTGGTGACCGGATCAAAGAAGCGGATGTAAGTCTCTTCTTTTACGCGGGTCACGGGCTTGAAGTTGACGGCACCAACTACCTGGTGCCGGTGGATGCCACTATTAATTCGGCATTGGATGTGAAGCTAAAAACTGTTCCGCTGATTGGCATTACCCGCACGATGGAGTACTCCAACGATGAAGGTTTGAACATGATCATTCTGGATGCGTGTCGAAACAACCCCTTCCCTACCGGGAAACGGAGTGCCGGTGCCGGACTCGCACGTGTTCAGGCACCTAGCGGTACCCTGATCGCATACGCTACGGATCCGGGCTCTACGGCTTCTGATGGCGATGGCGTGAATGGTCTTTATACCGGTGAACTTGTGAAGCAGCTAAAAGTATCGCAGCGGATTGAAGATATTTTTATGAACACGCGCAATCAAGTGGAAAAACTCTCGAATGGCGTGCAACGTCCGTGGGAAGAAGCCCGCCTCAAGGGCGTGTTCTACCTGCGCTGATTCCAGCTGTTAAATCCGACTTGGAGCAAGGTGGCCAATGCAATCACCACCACACACCCGATGATGTTGTATAGCAAAAAGGCAACGTCCGTAAAGCGATACAAGCACAAAATGATTAGCTCGGCAACAATGGCGGCTATGAAAACCGCACCCGATTTTACGTACTTGATGTAAAAGGCGCACAGAAAAATTCCCAGAATTGTTCCGTAGAATAATGAGCCTATGATGTTCACAAACTGGATTAAATTCTCGGCCTGATTGGCGATGGATGCAAAAATCATCGCAGCTACTGCCCAAGCGGCTGTAAAGTACTTCGACATTCTTACATAATGGGCATCATCGCGGCCGGGTTTTACCGAACGCTTATATATATCTACCACCGTAGTAGATGCCAACGAGTTAAGCTCCGAAGCAGTAGAAGACATGGCCGCAGAAAAAACTACCGCTAGCAACAACCCAATTAACCCGTGGGGCAAATAAGTCATCACGTAATTGATGAATACATAGTCTTTGTCCAACGTATTGGCTGCCGGCAGGGACGCCTGGATTTCTGCCTTTACCTGCCCCCGAATTTCTTTTTCGCGCGCAGTAATCTCCGTTAAGGATTTTTTTGCCACTTCAACTTGCGATTCATCACCTTCGTTGATTGCGCCCGCCAGCAGGTGCGCCTGTTCTCGTTTCTTCTCCACCAGCGCCCCGTACTCGGTCTCCAATCCGTTCAACACGAGTTCGTTTTTGGGATTACGCGCCTGCTCCAGCAAAACGGTGTTATGAAAAACAGGAGCCGGGTGGAAGTGATAAAACACGTAAACGATAATTCCGATGTACAGAATTACAAACTGCATGGGAATTTTCAATAGCCCATTAAAGATTAAGCCCAGTCGGCTTTCGGTAACGGAGCTGCCCGACAAATACCTGCCAACCTGAGATTGATCGGCACCGAAATACGACAAGAACAAAAACAATCCTCCGATCAAACCCGACCAGATGTTGTAGCGATCCGACAGATTGAAATTGAGATTGATCAGATTCATTTTGCCCATCTCGCCGGCAAAGCGAAAGGTATTCGAGAATGTGAGTGTGTCCGGCAACTTCGACCAGGCAATCAAGCCAGCCAACACCATTCCACCCATGACAATGGTGAGCTGATACTTCTGCGTAACGCTAACAGCTTTGGTTCCACCGCTCACGGTATAGATCATCACCAAGCTTCCGATCAACACGGTGGTAAGGTTGATGTTCCAGCCCAAGATCGTAGACAGGATTAAAGCGGGTGCATAGATGGTAATTCCTACGGAAAGCCCGCGCAACATCAGAAAGAAAAATGCCGCCAGCGAACGAACCCGTACATCAAAGCGAGTTTCGAGGTATTCGTAAGCCGTGTACACTTTTAATTTGTGATAGAGTGGCACGGCTGTAACCGAAAGAATCACCATCGCCAACGGTAGCCCAAAATAAAATTGCAAGAAGCGCATGCCATCTTCATAGGCCTGGCCCGGAGTAGATAAAAACGTAATCGCACTTGCCTGCGTGGCCATGATGCTCAGGCACACACCCCACCAGGGAATGCTCTTGTTCCCCAGAAGGTATCCGTCCATGCCCGACACATGGCGTGTTTTCCAAACTCCGTATGCAACAATAAACAACAGGGTGCCCGCCAGCACAAACCAATCCAACGCGTTCATGAAAACTGACGGCTAATGAAATAGTATAAAATGATTTGAGTCACCAACGCGCCCATCAATAACCAATACCAACCCCGCCAGCTTTGAAACAAAGGTGGTCGCTCATTTTCTGCTTGCATTCTTTTTCGGTTTTTCTTGGCGCGGAGCAGTCTCTTTTTCGGAACTTCCCAGTGACACCAAGTTGGCCAGTAAACGGTACGCACCCGGAACACCTTCGGGCAGCTGACGGAAGAATGAAAGCCCGGTATACACGTAATACCCGGAACCATAACGCGCCACCAGTAAGCTGCCATCGCGGGCTGGTTCCCCCGTGTCGTTCATCGACAAAATAGCTTGAAAGTTCGTGTCCCACTTCGAGGGGAAATACAAGCCGCGTTCCTGCACCCACCCCGTAAAGTCCAATGCGGTAATTTTGTTTGGTTGGTTAAGTACCGGATGGTCTGGTTGCAAAATGCGCACTTCACTGTCTTCGTCTGTTACCCGTTCGCGCGAAAGCGTAATCGGAAACGGTGCAATCTTGTTAGCATCCATCTCCAAATCAGAACTGTTGTTGTATTGTACCAACAGTGTGCCACCTTGGTGTACGTACTCAAGCAAATCGCTCATTAAAAAGCCAATCCGCGAGTTCGTGTTGAGGCTGCGCACGCCCAGCACCACGGCATCCAAGGTTTTTAAGTTGGCAGGCGTTACTTCTTCGTTTTTCATTTCCCATACGTTGTAGCCCATTACCCGGAGGGCGCTCGGTACTCCGTCTCCGGCACCCGCCAAATAGCCAATGTTTTTACCGGTGGTTTTCAGGTCAAGAAAAATCGCATTCGCTTCCGCGCGAGGCAAGAACAGTTGTGTGGGGATATGATCGTACGCAATGGTCTGCAGGCTGCGATCAAACCGCTGGCCTTTTACAGTGGCTACCGCAACCAACGTACAGTTTGTACAATTGGGAGCCGGTGTCACCTGAAAGCGGAAGGTCTGCTCCTGGCCGCGTTTGGCTAACTCAAAAGATTGGTTCGCTGGTTCGATCACCCATCCTTGTGAGCCCTCTATCTGAAGACTTCCTTGCAGCACTTCGTTCGAAATACTGGTGAGACTAACGACCATCTCTTGCGGCTTTCGCTCGGTAAAGATGTAGTTCGGCTTCTCAATCTTGACGGCCACGCGCGGTGTAATCTCAAACGGCCGGGTTAACTCACCCTTCACCGGGTCGGTCCATTTATACACAAGCGGCGCAGCAATTGTCAGCTCCTCGCCTTCCACGCTTACGATACATTGAAACTGCACAGCCGGTTCGTTTTCAGGTTTTCCGATATCCGCCTGACGGGCCACTTGAAAGTAACCAAGTCGGTGCGGCTCGCGCAACCAATACGGATCGGAATAGGTGGCATTCCCCGAAATCACTTTCGCCAACTTCAAATTCACGCTTTTGTTGTTGGCCAACACTTGTTGCAGGGTTGAATCGACACCCAACACGGGTGCCTGGATCTTGCGAAGTTGAACTGAAACAGCCGACCGGTTGATCCATTCCATCGTAACCTGCACGCGCTCTCCCGGTGCAACCCAGTGCTGATCGGCCGTTGCTTGCACGAACAAACCGGCGCAGGCCTGAATCAACTGATCTACTTCCGCCAGCTTGCGCGTGCGCCAGAGGCCGCTCTCTAACGCCATGATCGCCCTTCGAATTTTGATGAGCACTGGCACGGACGCCGCCGGATTGGCTGGATTAAAGGTCCGGATCGCATCGTCCACTAGTGGCTGAACGCGGGCGCCTCCGTTAACCCGCTGCCAACTCAACTCGATTCCTTCGAGTTGATCTTTCTCCGCCCGTGCACCGGTGCGGTACTCAAAAAAATCGAGCAGCTCCCCGCGCCGGCTCGGCACGCCAAAACCCTGGCTCTTATGCTGCGAGCGGGATTCAGCTGCGATCTCGGAATAAGATTTACCTAGAAGCGGACTGTACGCCCCCACATTCATGTTCAACACACCCGGTGTGGTTTCATTAATGGTTTGGTTCCACCAGCGGCCGGTGTTGGTATACAAATTCCGCACGGTCCAAAATCCAAATTCCTTCACCTGCGCGGGCTGGTAGTTGGGATTCGCTGCTAACGGAATGGCCTCTTCCGCCAGGATTGCCGAAGCGGTATGATGGCCATGTCCAGCGCGTTCATCCGGCGGGAACCGGGTGATGATCACATCAGGCTTGAACTGCCGAATCACGCGCACCACGTCCGACAGGATGGTGTCTTTATTCCAGATGCGAAAAGTTTCTGTTGGATTTTTCGAAAAGCCGAAGTCGTTAGCCCGTGTAAAAAACTGCGTGCCGCGATCGATTCTGCGGGCTGCCAATAATTCTTGCGTGCGAATAAGTCCCAGCAGGTCGCGAATCTCCGGACCGATTAGATTTTGTCCGCCATCGCCTCGCGTAAGCGATAAGTAGCCAGTGGTAAGCAATCGTTCATTGGCCAGGTAGGCAATGGCATTGGTGTTTTCGTCATCTGGATGAGCGGCCACATACAACACAGAACCGAGCACATTTAACTTCTTGAGCCGCAACTGGATCTCCGAAGCACTGGGTTGTTTCCATTGCGCAACTGCTGCCAGCACGCAAAAAAGAAGTAAGCCACTGAAAATGAATCGCATAGAAATGTTCCTGGAAAAGTGAAATAACGCGCTAATTCAGCCAACCACAAAAATCTTTTTTGTTAACGGTTTATAAAATAGTTGCAAATTTTTCCCTTACCGCATTTGTGTCAAAGAAATCAATAACTTTTGGGACTTAGTCTCCCTGTTATGACACTGCGTTCGGGCATATTGCTGACCTCCTTTTGCTTTCTGGTTTTGGCATGCAATAAACCGGGCGACACACCACAAACCAAGAAGCCCAAAATCAGCATTCAGGAGATTGAGACTGGCATCCGCACTTACATCGACCAAAAGGCGCGTGAAAATGATGGCTACTTTCTCATATCCGATCGCGGCAAAGACTTCCGCATGAAGTTGGTACGGGTACACACCGAGTACCTTTCGAACCTCGGACCAGAAAGTCATTTTGCCTGTGTAGATCTCGTGGATACTAGTGGCGATGTGTATGATGTAGACTTTTTTCTCGCGGGCCCACCTGGCGCCATGAATGTAACAGAAACATCTGTTCACAAATTAAATGGAAAGCCATACTACGCCTGGAAACAACGTCCGGATAAAACCTGGCACCGCGTACCGGTGAAAGAAGCCTCTACCCGCCTGCTAGGAGTAGTTGAAGGCCAAGATGCTTTTGAGTTTACGTATTCCGTGGAGATTCCTGCGATCACGGAAACCGCAGCGATTTGGATTCCGATCGCCCAAACTGATCGCTATCAAACCATCGAAACACGCGCCATCCAAATGCCCGGCGAGTACCAACTACTAAAAGATGCAGACTACCAGAATACCATCCTGTATGCAAACTTGGGACCCGCCGCTAGCCATCAACAAATTGAAATTCGCTACACAGTAAAACGAACCGAACGAAGTCCAGCACCTGCAGAAGACCCGATCGACCCGCGCTTCTTGCAGCCCAACCTGAAGATGCCAGTGGGTGGTCGCTTTCTGGAAATTGCCGAGGAAGCCATTAAATTTAACACCACCGATCTGATGAAAGCGCGGTCGTTGTACGATTACGTAATTGACAACATGCGTTACATGAAGTACGGAAAATTCGGCCAGGGCGATGCCAACTATGCATGC
>JBIIVI010000197.1:0-6761 GCA_044339555.1 Cyclobacteriaceae bacterium
CACCAACAAGCAAACCCAACACCAAGCCATAAACGAATTATCTCTTCATTAACTTCATTTTATTATTCTTACGTCTCATCTCTGCCCTTGTTGGTGTTGCGTGTACGCTTGGCGCGATGGCTCCACCAACAAGCAAACCCAACACCAAGCCATAAACGAATTATCTCTTCATTAACTTCATTTTATTATTCTTACGTCTCATCTCGTTTGTTTGTGAACCTACTCGCGCTACTCACGCACAACACCGACAAAGGCAAAGGAGAGCACGCGTTGCAAACGCGCGCTAACTGGAATGGGGTTTAACACGCGGCCGGGATTGAGCGTGTTTGGTGGAGCCCGCAGGGGCCGGTGCGGTGGGTGGCGACCCGCGAAAGCCCGCACAGCCGCCCAAAAAAACAGAAGCTACTAACTAGAACTTATCCGGAATTTGAACAATCCGAATGACGATTTCGTGGGGATCGCCATCTTTATCCAGCAAACTGAACTTGAGCATGGGATTGTCGCGTTTGATGTTGCTCTCCACATCAATGATCTGGTTGTCTTGCAGGTGCTTCTGGATTTCCTTCTGCAAAATCAATAGTGCATTGGCGAAATCCACTTCAATCGGGCTTGGGTTGTACGTAGTTGTCTTCATAAAAGCGTTTTACCAACGGATGAGGGCCGAGGCCCACGTAAAGCCGCTACCAAATGCGGCCAGACAAATTACGTCATTTTCCTTGAGCTTTCCTTCCGCCCACGCTTCGCTTAACGCGATGGGAATGGACGCGGCGGTGGTGTTTCCGTAACGCATGATGTTGTTGTACACCTGATCATCGCGCAAGCTGAGCTTTTCCTGAATGTATTGGCTGATGCGCAGATTGGCCTGGTGGGGCACCAATAAATTAATGTCTTCCTTCTTCATGCCGTTCGCGGCCAGTGATTCGTTGATCACTTCCATAAAACGCACCACCGCGTGCTTGAACACCTGGTTGCCATTCATATACACCTTGAAGCCGGAGGTGTCGAGGATTTGTTCGGGCTGGCGTTCTTCGCGCGGGCGGCTGCTGCCGGGGTCTTTTACATACAATTCCTCCGCAAACCGCCCATCGGCATGCAGGTGCGTAGAAAGTACACCCGGCTTGTCGCTGGCTTGCAGCACGGCTGCACCGGCTCCATCGCCAAAAATCACTGCCGTGTTGCGGCCGCGAGTGGACACATCCAGCGTGGTGGATTGAATCTCGGCACCAATTACCAGCACGGTTTTGTACATGCCGGTTTTAATGAACTGATCGGCAATGGAAAGCGCGTAGATAAAACCGGAACACGCATTCTTGATATCAAGTGCACCGATGCCTTCCAGCCCCAGTTCGCGTTGCATAATGACGCCCGATCCGGGGAAGTAATAGTCGGACGTGATGGTGGCAAACACAATGAACTCCACTTCTTTTACATCCACGTTGGCGCGTTGCAACGCCATGCGTGCGGCTTTGGCGGCCATGTTTCCCACGGTGTCCTTGGTGGGATCGATCCACCGGCGTTCGTGGATGCCGGTACGTTCAACGATCCAGTCGTTGTTTGTCTCCATTAACGTGGAGAGGTATTCGTTGGTGATCACCTGCTCCGGCACATAATGGCCCAGCCCGACAATTTTAGAAGAGCGCATACAAAAGCATTTTTTAGCGGTCGCTAAATTAAGGATTTGTTACGGGAAACCTAATGGGTGTTAGGAGTTTGGAAGCTTCGAGCTATGAGCTACGCGCTGCAAGCTAGTGACGTTACGCGGTTCGCTTCTGGCGGCAAGGCTGCGCGCGTAACACTACAGGCTGCACGCTGGTGGCTGTACGCTTCACGTTTCAAGCTACGGGCTTCACGCCACACGCTAGATGCTACACGCTTGCCTGGCTTTCGCCAACAAGCAATTGGCAACTAACCACCAGCAACCAGTATCCAGCCACCAGCCACTAGCAACGAACAACTAACAACAATCTAACTACCGCTTCACCAATCCTTTCGAGTTATCGTCTGAATGGCGGTCGATGAGTTTGTGCAACGGATCGATGCCTGCTTTGCGGGGGCGCGAGTTTACGCGGATGGTGAACGTATTTTCCTTTTTTGTGATTTTGTGCTTTTGCAGGTAGATCAGGCTGTCCTTACCCGCTTTGTTTTTGCCGTATACGCCAATGTCGATCCAGTCGGTGATAGGGATGTTGGTTTCCATGCCCGTGCTGTCGGCCCGCAGTTTTTCGGACGAGGTGAACAACGACACCTCGAACTCATCTTTACCCAGTTCTTTGAAGTACGCGGAGTCGGTTTTGTTTTCGAACAAAGTAATCGTCCCGAACATGTCTTCGATCAGGTATTGAAGTGTGTCGGGCGTTACTTTTCGAATCTCTTTTAGCAGATCGGCAGAGGTGGGATACGGGGCGTCTTTAAAACGCCAGGTTTCGTTGTAGCGTTTGAAGGCCTGATTCACGCTGTCTTCGCTGATGTAGTCCTGCAATGCATAGAAGATCAGCGATGCCTTGTTGTAGTGAATGTAGCCCTGGCCCTCCACAAACTGAAGCGGTTGCTCTTTTTTGCGCTCGGTAGCGCGACCTAACAAATAGCGGTCAAGTTCGTATTTCAGGTACTTCTCAATCATTTCAGGCGATATCGCCTGCTTCATTACCATCAATGCCGAATACTGCGACATGCTTTCGCTGAGCATCGCATTGCCCTTTACGCCCGCCTCCATCACCTGATGACCCCACCATTGGTGAGCGACTTCGTGGGCGGTGACGTAGTAGGTCATGTCCAAATCCTTATCGGGATCGTCTACCTTTTGTATGAATCCGATACTCTCCGAATACGGCACTGTGTTGGCGAAGGATTGTGCAAACGATGCGTAGCGAGGAAACTCCAGAATGCGCATTTGCCGGTACTGAAACGGGCTGAACTTTTCCGAGTAGTAGGTAAGGGCATCTTTCATGCCTTGCATCATCCGATCCAGATTGTATTCATGGCCCACGTGGTAATAGATTTCCAGGTTTACATCACGCCACTTGTCGCGCTTCACGGCATACCGAGCGGAAAGGATGGAATAAAAGTCGCACATGGGTGCATCCATCTTGTAGTGGAAATACTTGCGGTTGCCTTCGCTCCATTCTTTTTGCAGGTAGCCGGGCGCCACTGCAATTTGATCGGGCTCAGTGCTCAGCACCGCCTGGAAGCGGATATGGTCGGCATCATCACCAAACAGGTTTTGCGCCAGCCCGCGCGGATCATCGCGCTCCATCATGCGCTCCTTCGCCTTCAAGCCTTGCTTTTTGCGATCGTCATCATCGCTCAACTCACCGTTGACATTGTACCCGAGGCCGGGCAAATAGGTGTTATTAAGGAAGGTGCCGTTAAACACCACGTTGGTATTCGAACCGCCTTCAACAAACCCATTGGTTGCAAATGTGATCTTGAAATCCATTTTGAGTGAGTCGCCCGGTTGCAGCGGTGTGGCTAGTTCGTAGATGAAGTAGCGGAATTCCTCGTTGGCCTCCTTCACTTTCGCTTCGCGATCAAACTTCACGTAATTGATGGACAGCTCTTGCGAGATGTTGTGCTGCACATGGATGTCGGGAATAGCTTGCTGCGTTTTGTTTTTGAGGTAGTAAAAACCTTCGGCCACAAAATCACGCTTAGAAGGGTAGAGATCGACTTTGATATTTGATTCAACAATCCGGGGTTGGGCAATGAACTCGTATTTTTTGTACGCCTTTTCATACTCCGCGCTCATTTTCTCCTGATCGTCCGACTTTACGAATTTGTTGATGATCGCGGTATTGTAGTAAATATAAAATCCACTAAACAAAAACACGCAGCCTATCGCCAACGCAAAGGTGACCATCGGGCGGGTGAGCCGCAGGCGACCGGTTTTCCAGCGCATGGCCATGACTGCTTCAGACCCACGTACCGAGAAGATCACGGCCACCGCAAACAACAGGCATGCAAACGCCAGCCAGTAAATTTTATACCACGAGAACGGGGTGAGGAAATGCCCGAAAGAATTCATATCCGAATACGGGCCGATGCTGCCACTGGCAAACTGCCACAGGTTGTGTTCAAGGCCCACCTCGTTGAGTACAGCCCGCATGATGAAGAACACGATGCACAGGGCAAAGCCGAGGAACTTGTTGTTCACCAACACCTGAATGAAGATGGCCAGCAACGTGTACAGCACCAAGAATGATAATGTGCTGGTGTAGAGTTGACCGAAATAGACCGGCAGTTCAAATTTGTAATAACCGTAGGATGCCTGAATGATCACTCCGCACAGAATGAGCAACAACATGGTGATGAGGTAGATCCACAGCAGTCCAAAAAACTTGGCGGCCAGACCTACAAAACTCGGCATGGGCGTAGTATCCACAATTAGATTGATATTCACTTGCCGCTCCTTCCACACCAGTTCTCCTGCGTAAAACACGGTGATGATCAGGAAGAACAAATCAAATACATTCAACAATCCCAACACATTGTAGGTGGTGGGATACGAGCTCGTGCCGTAGAGCTGATCGATATTGATCGCGTTAACAAACAGGAATAACACCCCGCTGATCATGATGGCGATGAATGGAATCTCGCGGATCACCAGCTTGAAATAAAACCACGAAAATGAGAAGAGCTGTTTCAGGTAGGTGGCAAACGTAACCACCTGTTTTGCTACCGGTATCACCACGGTTTCCGGCCGGACGGTTGATTTCTTTTGAGCCACTGCCTTGCGTTTCACCAATCCGGTGCGCACCACGTTAAACGAGAAAGCGAAGTAGGTAACCGCGAGCAACACCACCGCGAATCCTACCCAGATCAGGCGATTATAAAGCATGATGCCTTCCAACGGTACAAGTTGACTGTTGCGCTCTGCGGGTGTCCAGTAGCGAGTCACGTATTCAAATGTGTTAAGCGCAAAAGGATCGAGTAAAGCTGCGATTTCCTGATACTCAAGGTCAGTGACAAAGGTATTCGCCAACTCGTAGGCGATAATCAAAAGAATGCCCTGCGTGTAGATCATGATGGAGTTGCGGGCCAACGCTCCGGCCGCAAAGAAGATCACTCCGGAGATGAACAGGTTGGAGAGCGTAAACACCAAAAACGGCTGCAGGTAGTGCCACGCGTTAAAGGCAAGAATTTCCTTTTCTTTCCACTCCACGTCCCATGGCAGATATTTGCCCACGGCAAAGCCGCCCATGAATCCCAGCCAAATGCCACAGTACACCAACACCACCACGAAAAATGAGCCGGCAAAGCGCCCCATGAGGTAATCAAACTTTTTCAGCGGTGTGCTAAACAAGATGGCTTCCGTGTTATGATCGAAGTCGCGCAACACGGCTACGCCCATGATCGCGGATGTGATCATGGTAAGCGCGAACGACATGATGAGCGTCATGATGCTGAGCACGTACGGGGCATTTGCCTTGATCTGGCCAATGGCGCCACCGATCCGAACGACTGGGCTGGCCACCGCCAGAAAGCAAAGCAGAAAAACGATGCCGAAATAAATGTAATTAGCTGCCCGCCCTTTGCGGTACAGCAACTCAAAACGAAAAACTTCTTTCAACATAGTGTTTCGAATTAGGCGGTTACTGCTTCACGCTGCGAAGCACTGATGTGCGAGAAGTACACATCTTCCAGGTCTACCGCCACGCGCTCAAAACTTGAGTCGGGCTGCGAATCGCTGTACACATGAATTTCCGGTACACCGGCAATGAGGCGATCGGAGATCACTTGAAACTGTGCTTTGTGGGCTTCCATCTCGCCCTTCTTGATTTTCTTTCTCCAAATCTTGCCGTCTACGGCTGCGAGCGCATCACTAGGACTTCCGTTGAATAAAACCTGACCCAGATTGATGATGGCCATGTCGGTGCAAAGCTCTTTTACATCTTCGACAATATGGGTGGAGAGAATCACGATCGTATTCTCCCCCAATTCTGACAATAGATTAAGAAAGCGGTTGCGTTCCGCAGGGTCGAGACCGGCCGTGGGCTCATCTACGATGATCAGTTTCGGGTTCGCCAGCAGCGCCTGCGCAATGCCGAAGCGTTGCTTCATTCCCCCCGAATAGCCACCGAGGTTTTTGGTTCGGGCTGCCCACAAGTTGGTTTTGTGCAGCAGCGCTTCTACCACTTCTTTACGCTCCTTCTTGTTTACAATGCCCTTCAGCACCGCCAGGTGATCAAGCAATGTTACGGCATCGATCTTCGGATAGACCCCAAACTCCTGCGGCAGGTAGCCCAGGATTTTGCGCACTTCTTCCTTTTGGGTGAGCACGTTCAGATCGCCTAGCATGATGCTTCCGCTGTCGGCTTCTTGCAGTGTAGCAATGGTACGCATGAGCGAGGATTTGCCTGCCCCGTTGGGGCCCAGCAGGCCGAACATGCCTTGGCGAATGGTGAGGTTTACATCTTTGAGCGCTTGCACGCCATTCGAGTACGTTTTGTTGAGGTTTTGGATGACGAGTTCCATGAACGAGCGGGTTTATTCGGTATAAGTCAGAAAAAGACGAAAATAGTTACAGCTGGTTGATAGAAAAATTTGATTTGTTGAATGTAGGAAAAAATATTCGTGGGTGAACATTCAAACGATGGGAATTAAAACGCCTCAGAAATCCCAAAGTAGAAATTGCCTGTGTCGCGGCCGTGCCCATAGTCGATCCGTAGGTTTACGTTCTCGCTCGGAATGATTTTGAATCGGGCCCCTACTCCGTAAGTCGGCAAAACGGTAGCCTCCGAAAAACCTTCCAACGTAGGCGCAAT